>JAJZZQ010000054.1 GCA_021797525.1 Thermoplasmata archaeon
GCCTTCTGGGACGTCTTCTCAATGGTCCTCTTAACTATACTTAAAATTCCAACTGCTATTGAGAATATTACAATGGCTGCCAGGGCATCCTTCAGATATCTGTCGTAACCTTTTAGTATGGGGAAAATTGATTCAACGAGGGGTAGAACATAATACTGGAAGGAAATGATCACGATGATGCCGACTACAACTATCAAAAATGCCTTAGTTCGGCCGTTACCAGCGTTTTTCTTTTCCCTGGCCATCTCATCCTTAACTCCCTTATCCTTTAAATTTTGTTCTATCTCGCTTTAATTGTACCCATTTCAAATTAATGGCTTGCCAATGCTAATCCATTAATGGGGCCAGATTAACTAACTAATATATTGTACAGTACGTAATTCGTAATTCATGTTCGATTTGATTCAATAAGATATATATTAGTGGCCAATATAATATTTCGATAAATATGCTGAAAAACCAGAAAACTGATGAAAGAAGGGTTAAAATCAACGTTACACCGCCAGGACCGGAGGCAAAAAAGATTATTGAAATGGATGAGAAATATCTGGTTACCTCAACAAAGTCTCTGCCTATTGTTGCAAAGCGAGGGTATGGTTCTTTTCTTGAGGATGTTGATGGGAATGTTTACCTTGATTTTTCCACAGGCATCAGTGTGAATAACCTCGGCCATATCCACCCTAAGGTGAAGAAGGCAGTTGAGGAACAGCTCGACAAACTCTGGCATTTTGCTGGAACTGATTTCTATTACGATGAGCAGGTGAAAGCAGCCAGAGCTCTTACCGAAGTGACACCCGGTAAATTCTCAAAAAAAGTATTTTTTGCTAACAGCGGAACAGAGGCAAATGAGGCCGCTATTAAGATATCAAAGGCATTCACAAAAAAGCAGCAGTTCATCTCATTTATTGGGGGTTTTCATGGAAGATCACAGGGTTCTCTTTCGCTCACAGCATCAAAGCCAATCCAGAAAAAAGGCTTCTTCCCAACCATGCCTGGAGTTGAGCATGCGCCCTTCCCTAACCCTTACAGGAATCCATTCGGTATTGACGGATACGAGGAGCCCGAGGAGCTTGAAAACAGAGTTATTGATTTCATAGACAAATATATGCTAAAGACCTATGTTCCTGCGGAAAACCTTGCAGCGTTCGTCGTTGAGCCCATACAGGGAGAAGGCGGATACATAGTACCTCCGAAGAACTTCCACAAAAAACTGAAAAAACTTGCTGACGAGAACAATGTTCTGGTGGTCATGGATGAGGTTCAGACTGGTTTTGGAAGAACTGGAAAATTCTTTGCTTCCGAGCACTTTGGCGTTGAGCCGGAGATAATAAGTGTCGCAAAGGCAATAGCGTCCGGAATTCCAATGGGTGGTGTTATTGTCAATTCACGCCTTGATTTTTCAGAACCAAGCCTCCACTCAAACACATTTGGGGGAAATGCTTTAGCCAGTGCTGCCTGTGTTGCTACGGTAAATACAATAAGAGAGGAGAAGCTTCTTGATAACGCCACAAAACAGGGCGAGTATTTCAAGAGAAGACTGAACGAGATCGCAGAAAAGGACGAGTCTGTCGGTGATGTCAGAGGTATGGGTCTAATGCTTGCCCTTGACTTTGTCAAGGACAGAAAGACCAGAGAACCAAACGCAAAGATGAGAGATAGAGTTGAACTAAAATCCCTTGAAAATGGGCTCATTTTGCTCTCCACGGGCCTCAGCGCAATAAGGATAATCCCTCCGCTTAATGTGACCTCTGAGGAAATAGATATGTCCATGGAATGCCTTGAAAAAGCGATCAGGGCTTCCCACTAAATTTTTTGATTGATATAACTGATAAACCTGACAAGAGGGAAACCCTCAGACCATTTCAACTGAAAATTTCCCTTTTTTGTTATACCCACTTTTGGCAACCTCTCGAAAATTATTCTTGCACTTCCATGGGGCTGGGAATCTATGGCAAAAAGCATCCAGGGATCTCCTGCTATACTTTTGAGCCTGTATGCATAAGTTACAAAGAGACCGGCCCTTCTGCAAAGCTCCTGAAGCCTGATTGCCTGATCCTGCCTCTGCCCTGAAGCTTCTGCGAACGAGAGAGTGTCACCTATAGATGATTTAACCTCAATGATCAGCGAAAGATCATGCCTCATTGCAACTAGATCAGCTCCAAATGAGCCTGCTGTTCTTGAAACATAAAAAGGATTCTCGACCATGGATGAAAGCACCATTCTGGAAGTTTCATCCATTTTTTTCGAAAATTTATCTATCACCTTTCTGTTCCCTGAGAGAATTCCTGCAAGCTCTCTTTCATAGATACTTCCATTCAAGCAATCTGGCTAAATGTACTGTGCTTAATTTAGTTACCATTCATCTTTCACAGAATTCTCAATTTTCCCCCAGATTATCTGAAATAATTTAATTGATTGAATTGCATTTCTATCCCATGCAGAAGTTCGTTTATGTTCCTCCTCAGCCCCAGAACACAAACCTTATGAAATTTGCAGTTAAGAACGGTATTTCAGATAGAAAAGAGCTGTATGACAGGGCGGATTCAGATCCAAAGTGGTTCTGGCCTGCGGTTATTGCTGATACCGGAATTGAATTCTTCAGACCCTATGACACACTTTTTGACTCCAGCATGGGAATCCCATGGACAAGATGGTTTGTTGGGGGTTCAATTAACATTACCTACAACTGCGTTGAAAAGTGGAAGGCAAACACGAATATTGCAATCCGATTTATGGATGAATCAGGAGAGATTTCATCCTTAACCTACCAGCAGCTTGACACGATGACTGGAAAACTTGCAGGTTCGCTTTTGAAGATTGGAATAACATTGGGAGAACGAGTTGGAATATATATGCCATCTGTCCCGGAGGCGGTCATCGCACTTTATGCGATAATGAGAGTGGGTGCTGTTGCAGTCCCAATGTTCTCCGGCTACGGAAACGAGGCGTTAAAGACGAGAATAAATGACGCCGGAATCAGGTTCGTATTCACCACATCCTTCTATACAAGAAGAGGTAAGAGGGTTAACATGATAGATAACCTAACCGGCATAGAAGGAATAAGGCTCATAGTAAGTGGAAAAGATAAACCAGAAGGGATGCTTTTATTTGATGATTTACTAAATAATGGCAGTTACACACAGTCAGCACGTACTGACAGTGAGGATCCTGCAATTATGCTCTATACCTCTGGAACTACAGGAACACCAAAGGGAACAGTACACACACATGGAGGGTCCTTAGTGAACATAGCCAAGGAAGTAAAATACTACATGGATTGCAAAAGTGATGACACCATATACTGGATATCTGACCTTGGATGGATGATGGGGCCATGGTACATCATAGGTGGAAACTGCCTGGGCGCAACAGTGTTTCTTTACAATGGTTCTCTTGATTACCCCACCTGGGACAGATTTTGGGATGCAATGAAGGTAGGAAATGTTACGCTGCTTGGTCTTTCTCCTACATTTGTTAGATCACTAAAATCAAAAACTACCGGAAAGCCTCTTGAAACAGTACGTGTGTTTGGATCAACCGGAGAACCATGGGATGAGGAATCATGGCTATGGCTCTTTGAAAACCTTGGAAGTTCAGAGAAACCCATATGCAATATTTCAGGAGGGACTGATATTATCGGATGCTTTCTGGCATCTACACCAGCACATCCTTTGATGCCAAGATGTCTGTACCGTGGACTCGGCATGCGTGCCTCCGTATTCAATGAAAACGGGGATGAGGTATTCGATGAACTTGGTTATCTTGTGGCAAAAGGGCACACGCCATCAATGACTCGGGGGATATGGAAAAAACCGGAACAGTATATCTCCAACTACTGGATGAGGTTTCCAGGGATCTGGATTCAGGGTGACTGGGCTTTAATGGATAGGGATGGCTATTTCTTTTTAAACGGCAGGTCGGATGATGTTCTGAAGATTGCAGGAAAGAGGTTGGGGCCCGGAGAGGTAGAGAATGAGGTGCTCGCTGTTGAAGGGGTAAATGAGGCAGCTGCAGTTGGCATCACTGATCCTATAAAGGGAGAATCTCTGGCAATTTTTTTCAGCGGAGAGAATTCACAGAAGACTGTGGATGAAATATTGAATGCCATAGCGAATGGTGTTGGGAAACCTTTTCTTCCCAGATATGTAATATGGGTACCGGAAATACCAAAAACCAGGAATGGAAAGATAGTAAGAAGAGTTGTCAGGGCAGCATTTATGAACTCTGATACCGGAGACGTTTCAAATCTTGAATCCGTTGATGCACTGGATTACATACGGGAAGTGGGGAAGGCATATGGGAAGTGAGTGGTTATATTGATGCTGGGAAAAGTAGAGGTTAATATTGTCCAGGACGGGACTTTCAGTCTTGATCCCGGGGCGGCTTTTGGCATAGTTCCAAGACCGATATGGTCCAGAGTATGCACCCTTAATGAAGCGGGAAGGGTCAAGCTTGGAGTAAACACTCTTGTTGCTTCTGAAGGGGATTTATCTGCAATTATTGACGGAGGCCTGGGAAATGTGCATAACGAAAAATTCCGGAAGATATTCGAAATCATCCCTAACCGGGATTACCTAAAGGAAGTTGAACAGTTCACCAGTTTTGAAGATGTTAGGCTGGCAATACACTCACACTTCCACTTTGATCATTCCGGCAGAACTCTTCAGCTTGAGAACGGAAGGCCTATTTTCAGGAACTCAGCAATTGTGGCACAGAAGGATGAATTTAACGGATATTCTCATCCTAACGAGATAACAAGAGGGAACTATCTTCATCAGGGAACCTATGCTAGAGGCCTCCAGAAGATAAAGCTTGATGGAAGCAGAAGAATAAATGGATGGCTAAGTGTTCTGAGGACTGGTGGGCATACCCCAGGGCATGAGGCAATTATAATTGCTGGAGGCAATAGGGAAATAATTTATCCCGGTGACCTGTTTCCAACATCATTCCACCTTAGGCCAAACTATGTTACGGGAATTGACAGCCATCCATTCCAGACACTTAAGATGAAGAAACTGCTTCTGAAGAGAGCCATTAGAAAGAGGTCCCTTATGATAATGAATCACGATCTGGAACACACATCTGTTTATGTCTCCGGTGACCCTGAAAAGCCCTCTTTTGAAGATGGGGATTTATAAAGGCATTAAATTGTATTGTCCGGATTCTTATTCAGGAGAAGATCCATGGCCAGTTCCGCAATGTCAGTGGCATACAGCCCAATCCTTGAACACTCTTCTGCACAGCTAAGCGCAACGAAGGATGGTTTCTCGTTGCCAGAACCCTTGACTATATTCTCCTTCGTCCTATTTACTATGCCTTTGCCGGATATTATTTCATTCAATCTTTCAAATCTAGATGAGTAGAACCCTTCCACCGCACTGTTGTACATATTAAGTGACAGGCCCAAAAATGAAACAATTTCATCCCTGGCCTTGACTTCATTATCCTGGCTGCTATTCCATATCTTGCATATATTCACTGAGTGATCTGCTATCCTTTCCAGAATTCTCGAGAAAATAAGGAAATATATTGTGTCATTTTCTGTCTCTTCACCGCTACTTGCCTCCCTGTAAACATAAAGCTGGTACCTATCCACTTCGTCATCTCTGTTTATAACATTGTCTAGAAGTGATGTGTCATTGCTGGCAATACCATTTATGGTATCTTCAAGCATAGCCTTTACATTCAGGGCCATCCTCCTCACTGCGGTTGGGACAGGGAATGAGTTAAAATCCAATACGTTCTGCAGCACCACTGTCTTTGAGGATTCTTCAAAAATCTCAATTCCCATAACAAGCCTGGTGAAATGTTTTATCGTATCTCTTGTCTGCTGGTTAATGTAAGTCTGACTCTTTATTGTAAGAGTGTCGAAATTAGAAATGTAAATAGATGTTAGAGCCCTCAACAGAATTTCCCGGTCTAAGGCACTTTTCAGAGTGAGGGATTTGACAACCTCCTTTGGTTTCTGGTCACCCTTGCTTATTACCAGAGCAGTATCGCTTTCCTCGATCTTTATGTTGTCCCCTTTTCCGATTCCTGCCAGTTTTACCCACTTTGAAGGCAGTGATACTATATATGTTGAGCCACCAGTTACCTGAATCTTCCTGACATAAGATGCCACACTATAGAATGATGAAAATATATATAGATTTTTGTAAAAGTAATATCTAATATGGTTTTAAAAATGGATCTCAGAATATTTTCTTCTTTATTGCGCCATTGATCTTCTGCTTGAGATCGTCGCTTACCTCATCTATTGAGTGGGCGTCCTTGGCATGCTGGGCAATCTGAGGAATCAGATCATCCGGTTTCTTGGCCGAGACATGATAGTCACAGCTCATTCCAATATCCTTACATTTGAAGTGATAGCTCGCCATTGTTTATCAGTAAAATATATTGTATCTTAAGATAAATGTTTTGATTGAGGGATCGGGAATGGTAACGAAATAAATTGCCACTAAAGGAAGAAAACCGTTATTCCTAAGTAATTTCCAGATTAGAAAAGTTATCAGTGAAATATTTTTTATGCCATTATGGCTAGCACCTTCTGAATGAAGGGCGACCCTAAAATTAAAATTCTCTCAGACAGCATAGAGGAACTTCTGCTTTCAAGCGAAAATACGGGAAATATAATGCTGCTGGGAAGACAGGGGTGGGGGCAGAAAGAACTTCTCAAAATACTGGCAGGAAACCTGAGGAACTGGGGTTCGGAAGTTTATGAGGGCCTAACTGAATCTGCCCGGGAGATTGAGAAATACGAGCCCTTTAACCAGATTCTAGATTCAATAACAAAAACGAGCAAAGTAAGAGAACTTAATGAGATTCTTTCTGTGATGAGGTCTTACTTCAGGGGAGACAGGAGAGTTTTCCTTTTCTTCAGCAACATAAATCTCCTTTCCGACCCGACAAGGTTCCTTCTAACATACTTCATGAAAAGTTCCACAGATTATGGAATTTCCATTGTTTGTTCTGGGGCTACAGATCTTCAGTCTGAAAACGGAGACTTTGAAAACTTCCTTGATGTTGTAACGGGAGAGGGCCTGGCCAGAGTCTTCAACCTATCAAAACCGCAACCTGAAGATTTCAGGTTTGTGCTTTCCAACTACAAATTCCCGGAGGATTTCCTTAATGACGTTTACAGACTTTCAGATGCGAATTTTGCAATACTTGACTACATAATAAGATACTACAGGTTCCGAGGGGTCATAATGGATAATGGTGATATCGACTACAGGATTTACCTTTTCCTTTTGGTTCCAACAGAGATAAGTCAGTTTCTTGGTGGAATAATCAACTCGCTTGACCGGACCGGAAAACTCTCAGTTGCACTTCTTTCCTTCATGCAGATCACCCTTGACCCTGAGATCATTGGAGACCTCCTTTCCATAAGCGTAAATGATGCAGTTAAAACATGCAATGAACTTGTAAAAATGGGACTTGCCAGCAGGCTATATTCCAAGTTTGGAATGACAAGCAAGTTCATCAATCCATATTTCAAAGGTGCAATTCCGGATGAGATATTGCAGGAAGCTCTTAAGCTGTCCGCGAAATCGAGAAGTTTCCAGCTTCTACCTGTTGAGAACAGAATCCAGGTCCTTGAGCTTTCCGGTGACTATGAGGGGATATCAACTCTCGTGAAAAGGGAGTGGAGGACCTTCGTTAGGAAATTTACTAACACCCAGTCTATTCTAAGTTTTGTGCAAAGAGTTCAGGAGCATATAGAGGATGCCGAAGCAAAGAACATACTTTCCCTGATACGGTGTAATGCCATCTACAACTCTGATGACCTTGAAAAGGCCAGGAAGTGCTATGAAATATGCCAGGGGTACGATATCGATCCGGCCGGTGTCACTCTTACACTGGTATCCATTTACCAGTCACTTGGGAATAACAGGAAGTCCGTTGACATACTGGAGACCTTTGCCACTAATATGGCACTGGAGGATGCAGCTTCTGGCTTCCTTAAGCTTCTGATCGCAGAGGCAAGCTTTAACCTTGGGGATTATGAATTCGCAGAGAACAGACTGAAAGAGGCCACTGATATAGCGGATAAAAGCTCTGATGAGGAACTTAAGGCGAGAGCCTTAACACTTAAGGGCAACATGCTTCTGATCAATGGTGATTACCATGGATCTGAGGAATGTTACACTGAATCAGCCTCGATCAACAGGAGGCTTGGAATCTAGCTTCAGCTTTCCAGGAATTTGAACAATCTTTCAGTCTTATATTCCAGCAAAGGGAGATATAATGAGGCTATCAGTGTTCTTGATCAGCTGATTGACAATACATATCTTACAGGAGATACAACTCTGAGGGCATCTGCTTATCATTCAAAGGCTAGAATTTACGATATCCTGGGTAGGAGAAATGAGGTTACAGACAATGCAACAAAGAGTATTCTTACATCGAAAATTATCAACAATTTGTTCCTCCTTTTAAGAAACAAGTCTTTGCTTTTCTGGCATTATGTAAGAGATCTGTCATATTCGTCAGCAATGGATGAGATAAGGGAGGCTGCGCGATTGAATGATAGGTTATATTCAGGATATTTTTCAACATTGGGGAAGTTTATGAACTTCCTTGAAGGTTTGGAGGAATCATTCCAGGAGCCAGATTTTAAGGTTCCAGAAATTCCGGACGGAGTTGACAGGTTTCAGTTCTCTCTGCTTTCCATGCTAATAAGGAAAGTGTCTGGAAAGCCAGTAAATTTTAGTATCGAAATTTCAGGTATGATGAAACACCTTGATGATGAACCAGCCCTTAAGAATAGTATCTCACTTCTTATTGCTAACATAAATGGGGAAAAAAGAACAGTTCCTGAGTCAAATTCCGGTGATATAGCCAATGCCATTTCTTCAATTCTGCTTCAGAGAGATATTCCGACTAAAGAGGATTGCCAGAGATTGTTGACTCTTGGCGAAAGGATACCGGGGCTTATAAGAAAAATGAATTCTGACGACTTAGATGGCGAATCTTTTCGGAATCAGCTGAAATCAATCTGGAATGACTGATCATTTCTGAACCTGAGGTGGTGTCTGATTCTTCGGCGGTTCAAGCCTTCTCCTTGAGTTCCCAATGCTCCTGCCGATGAAAACACCCACTGCGAATATAAGCTCAAAATATACCAGGTAAGATATTGTATATGTGGGAATTACATCAACGAAAAGCTCAGGGACTCCAGTATTAATAGGTCCACTGAAATAGTTTCCACTGAACATGTTAACTCTTGTGCCGTTTAAAACAACAGAATAGTTGTAATCATATACCCCTGCCTTCAGATTTGACAGCGTAAATGTGAACATTGCCGAATGATTGGCATAAGTGGTCTCATTCATTTCACTGTATTTGATTGTTTTCAAATAATGATTTGGCCCGAGCACATTGACCTCCGATGTAGTATAATTTGGTGCATATGAAGAGTTACCGTCATATACCCTAACTGTAAAGAGATAAGACTGGCCTGGACCAGAATGGGAAAATGGCGTAACGTTTGATACGTATGTTAGGTTGTAAGGTGTTACTGTTTCGCTGTAAGTAGGCTGCGAATGATAAGCATCGTTAGCATAGAAAGCCGAAAATGCCATTCCTGCTACTATAAAAATAACTACCCCTGCAAGCAACCTCGTTGTTAATTTGTAAACCCGGAGATAGTGGAACACAAAGAAAGTCTCTACAGGTATTATGAAGACAATTATCTCACTGATATAAAATGATATGTAAACTATCAGAACAGCTATCAGGATAGATATTACAGGAGCCATAATCCTGCGGTTTGTTATTAGGAAGCTGTTATCAGAAAGCAATTTTCCATAATTCCAGCATTGTATAAATAGTTGATTTTTAATCAGAACATCAATGGACTAAATGAATTTCTGACACATTGATTCAAGCTGGAAACTTCTGGAAAATCTTACATATCCGCCTATGCAGTGGAAATAGAATCTGCAGTAATAACCGAAATATGTTATATAAACATTAGTAATAACTTGGTTATGCTCCCCTCAATAGAGGAACTCAGAAAGATGCGAAAAACACTTGGAATTAGCCAGAAAGACCTTGCTCATGTTAGTGGTGTGAGCCAGTCTTATATTGCAAGGCTTGAAAAGGGGGACCTTAACCCAACCTACGAAAAGGTTAGAAAAATATATGAATACCTAAACAGGGCAAGCCAGAAGGTAAACTCAATTGATCTTGTCGCTGAGAAAATTATGAGCACAAATCTCATTACATGCTCGCCATCTGATTCAATTATATCTGCTCTGGATAAGATGAGGAACCATGGAATTTCCCAGTTGCCAGTCCTTACAATGGATGGTAAGCTCATAGGATCAGTCTCTGAATCAGACATAAATGATATGCTTCTGAAGGGCTCCACTATTGAAAGCCTGAAGACAATGATAGTTAGGAGGGTTATGGGAGCAACCCCGCCTCAGCTTGACCGGAATTCACCTATTTCTATGGTCTATCCGATTCTGAAATTTTCAAGCTGTGTTCTTATAGTTGATGGTGGCGAGGTGAAAGGGATAATTACAAAGGCTGACATACTGAAGGCAGTTGAAGAGTATGCTTGATTACCCACTTCTTATAGCCGCAGCATTTATTCTGTTTATCCCCGCATTCATCGCAAACCCATCAGCAGTGATAACCGGAGGGCACTACCCAATGGATTTCAGGAAGAATTTCCCTGACAGAAAAAGAATACTTGGAGATGGAAAAACATGGAGCGGCTATTTTGGAGGCTCACTCATAGGAGTTGTCTCTGGGCTTGTTCTTGTTGCTATCTTCCACTTCGCACATGTTCTCCCATACCCTGTTTACGGCTCATCAATTGGAGGAATACTGGTGGCACTTTTCGCCATGTCGTTCGGCTCCCTCACAGGTGATGTTCTTGGTTCATTTATAAAGAGGAGGATTAACATCCCCAGAGGAGGTAAAGGATCGTTGCTGGACATGTGGCCGTTTGCGCTGGTATCGTTCCTCTTTCTATTCCTATTTGCAAGACAATTTTTCATGTACTATTACGGAAATATAATTGGCATACTGACAATACTCATAATCACACCACCACTGCACAGGGCAGTGAATATAATCGGATACAGAATTAAGAGGAAGGATGTTCCATGGTAGGGCCCGTTAAACTAGTCATTGCTGTCAGGCGGGATCTGGATATGGGTAAGGGAAAAATTGCCGCACAGGTTGCCCATGCCTCCGTTTCCTGCGCCCTGACTGCCCAGAAAACAGAGAAAAAACTCTTTAAGGAGTGGATCAGCGAGGGACAGAAAAAAATTGTCATTAAGGTTGAGAGTGAAGAACAGCTCCGGCAGCTTATTGGTATAGCCCGATCTCAGGGCATAATCACTGAACCAGTAAATGACGCAGGATTCACACAGGTATTTCCAGGCACACTGACATGCGCCGGAATTGGACCCGCTGAAGAGTCTGTGCTTGAACCACTGACAGGAAAATATCCCCTGCTTTAGATCACAGAGTGGTCTCCTCAGCCACTGTCTTTGCAGACTTTATAGTCCCGAATTTCAGGGTGAGAATTGTGACAGCAATTCCTATTATCAGTATTGGTGTCCACATGAACAGGTCTTCTCCCTGAAAACGCCCGAGAAGGAATGTACCCATTACAGGTGCAACAGGCTGAATGAAACTTACAATCAGCTGGAAGGCCCCAAAATACTGGCCCTTCTTGCCTTCAGGAGCCATTTTTCCTATTACTGTGTAAATAACAGGTGATATGATATTCTCTGCCATAGTTATGAGAATTACGTCAGCTACCAGAAACAGGAAATTACTTGAGAAGATAAGGAGGAAGAATGAGATAGAATAGATCATTACTCCTGCTGCTATCCTGATGTGGTCCCTCACCTTTACAAAGAGCCAGTTAATCGGTACCTGAAAAAGGACAACTATGATTCCATTAACAGTGTAAAGCAGACCAATTTCCCTGTTTGTGATGTGGTCCACTGATGACCAGAAGAGCGTTAAGGTTGTACCCCACTGTCCTGCTACAAAGAATGAACTTGCGATTATAAGAGATATGATGAGGAACAGCCTGTCTCCTGTAGGAAAATCTGTAAGGCGGCGTTCCTGTGAAACATTGAATTGTTTCCTGTTTCTTATGTATTTTACAAAGATGAACCATTCTATTATTGTTATGAACATTGGAACAAAGAAAACAAGGGAGAAATTTATGAATGACAGGAACCCTCCGATTGCAGGTCCGAAAGAGAAACCAATATTGGCAGCAATCCTTATGATGCTGAAGGCGTTGTTTCTCTCACTTTCCGGAGTTTCCTCAGTTATGATTACATTGTCCACTATACCCTGAACACTTGCTATGGGCTCGAAAAGGAGGAAGGTTGCAATGAGGATTATTATGCTTAGATTTTTGGCAACAACTATCCCCTCTATTAGGAGAATTATTGCCATCATTGGCGGAGTGATTATTGCTGCAAATCTCCTACCCACTTTATCGATCAGGTTACCCCCGTAAAGTGAAAATGGAAGGGAGAGAATGGCAGTTGCAAAGAATATCAGGCCAACATCAAAGAATGGAACTCCCCTTACCTCACTGAGATATATGGGGACAAAAATCCAGACAACTGATCTTCCAAGAGTTCTGATGAGCTGTGTGATAGAAACAACCCTCACATATATGTTTACAAGAGGCCCTAAACCTCTCCTTACCGAAAACTTCCCCATACATTTCCTGTTTGCGGGTAATAATTCATAGAGATAAAGAGATTCTCAATTTCTTCTCTCGAATAACTGTATTGCCACTATTCCTGTAAGATTTATTGTTAACCTGCACATGCTGAAGTGGTAATAAGCATTGAATTCAGGTCACTTCATTGTACTTGAGGGCCTAGACGGGTCAGGAAAAACATCCATAGCCAGAAGGCTTTATCAATTTCTCATTGAAAAGAATATAGACGCAATTCTGACAAAGGAGCCTACAGAAAACTTCCACAGAGTTGCCGAGCTTGAGGGAAAAAGGGATTATCTTTCTTCCATGAGGCTTTTCTTTGAGTTCACTGCTGACAGGATCGTACACTCAGAAATCATCGGGAAATGGATCAGCGAAGGGAAGATCGTCGTGTGCGACCGGTTCCTGTATTCCTCTCTTGCTTATCAGGGCACCATAATTAGAACTAAATTTGAACCACAAGATGACGGTATAAGATGGATGAGGGAGGTAAGCAGGGTAATTCATCTGAAACCTGAGATTTGCATATATCTTGACATAGATCCTGAAACGGCCATGAACAGAATATCCAGGAGGATGGACTCCGCATCCGGATTCGAGGAGCTGGAGTTCCTCAGGTCTGTAAGAAACACCTATCTTACCCTGCCTGAATGCTTGGAAAATAATATTGACGCAAGTATGAGTTTGGAGGATACACTTGAGTCAGTCAAATTAATTATAAACAGTAAGCTCAGGCTGTGGTAACTGTAATTTCGTCAGTGCCAATGATTACTGTGTGTTCCGACTGGGCAATCATTGAACCCCTGTGTTCTTTCAGGACAGGAAACTGGCTTACCTCACGACTGCGCATCATATCCTTCAAGTATCTCTCGTGATTATCCATTATTTTGGCCAGCCATCTCTCCGCGAAGGGCACGGTGTTGAAATTTTTGTATATTATCTCGTCCTGCCTTACCTTCGGGCTGTCCAGAATGTATATGTTTCCACCCGCCCCGTTGTGAATCATCCCTGGACCTGTGGATGCAAATGGTTCTATGGCTATGGTTATCTCTGGTTTTAGCTGCTTTCCATTGCCATCGTCAAAATTTGGGATGAATACCTCAGAATGCAGGTCATATTTGTTTATCCCATGACCACCAAGGTTCTTAACGGGATGGAAACCGCTGGATTCTATGACTGTGCCTATCTGCTTTCCTATCTCACGGATTGCTATACCTGGACGAAGTTTTCTTATGGCTTGATTAAGCGCATCTCTGGTTGAATCTATGAGATCAGAATATTTTCCAGTGTTTCCCACTTCAACAGTTGCTGCATTGTCAGATAGATAACCGTCTATCTGGGCGCCAACATCAATTTTTAACAGATCTCCAGTTGAAAGTTTCTTTCTGTCACCAGGGTAAGGTGTATAATGTGCGGCCTCATTGTTTATGCTTAGATTCACAGGGAAAGAAGGTTTTCCACCCTGTTCAGCTATGAATTTCTCAATTCCCTCAGCTATATCAAGGAGATAAGCCCCAGGCTCTGCCAGTGATTTCCCGTATTCCAGGGCATCCCTTCCAATCTTTCCAGCCTGCATCAGTTTATTCTTAACTTCGATATTCAATAACACTTCATTGATACTTTACATAAAATTTTAGCTGAGGAAGTCAGGCATAAATTAAATAATGTCTGAAAATTTTTGGATAAAAAGCCCCGTGGTGTAGTGGCCAAGCATACCGGACTTTGGATCCGATGACGGCAGTTCGAATCTGCCCGGGGCTGTGGGGGTAAACATGATCAGAGTGCTCGGCAGGGAAACAATTATTTTGGAATTGCAAACCCCTGAGACAGTTGAGTCTGTAATGAAGGCGCATGGGCTCAGCGAAGAGAGATATATATGCATACGCGGAGGCCAGCCACTCACAGCGGATGAGATAATACTTCCTGATGATGATGTGCAGATCCTGGAGATATTCTCAGGAGGCATGTGATCTGCATATTCTCCTGCCATAATAAAAAGAGAGGATTTCCAGTCGATCACCTTCACCTATTCTTGATATCTTTATGGAATCCTTCAAAGGATTGAGGTGTTTGCCTATATTTTTTCTTGATAGGCCTGAAACAAGAACTTCCGGGAAATAACGATTCTCATTCGCAACCTCAACGTAGAGCCTGCCTCCAGAAATGTAAGGACCCCTCAGGGTTCTGGGGTCCTGCTCCCATTTCTTCAGAAAATCAAGAGCGTTTTCTGATATTGCAGGCGGACCCATGTGTGTCCTGAATGCAGGCAGATATTGCACATCGATCTCAATAAGGATTTCTATATTTCCATTTACCATCATGTGGGTTCCGAAAACTCTGAAGCCGGAATCCGAGGAAACCTGGCGTACCATTTTTTCAAGCTTCAAAGCCTGGGAATAGATTATGTCGTCTACCATATCCGGCTTTTTGATTGTTATTAGAAACATTGCAGTTCCCCTTTCACGATATGCTGATCTTCCTGAGCTTTCAGGCAGAACGAAATAACTTTCATCAGGGGAATCCAGGTAGCACCTGGAAGTGACTATTGATGTATGGTAAGAATTCTCGGAAATGGCTGCCGCTGCATTCCTCTTCATGTCTGTGGGGTCCACAATAACCAGAGGAGAAGAGGAGTCAATAGCAGAAATATCGCCAAGTGTAGCCCTCCCCTTTATCTTGGAAAGCCACTCCACAGTTCCGATGAAAGAACCTAGGTGATAAATAAGCAGCTCACAGACGTATCCAGAGAACCCCTGAACTCTAACCTCCGAACCATATATTCCGGCACTCTTCAGAAAAAGCTTCAGCAGCC
>JAJZZQ010000082.1 GCA_021797525.1 Thermoplasmata archaeon
TTAGAAATGCCATAGTGCGATCCAAAGGACTTGATTTTCGGATCACAGTCTGTTGTGAGTCCCTTGAAGAGGTGAAGCGATTTTCTTCACTTGAACCATATTCAATTGCATATGAGCCACCAGAGCTAATAGGTGGCAACGTTTCAGTCACTACTTCAAGACCTGAGATTATTAAGGAAGCCGCTGAAATATGCCATAATGAATATGTGAAACTTCTGGTTGGTGCGGGCATAAAGAATAGAAACGATGTTACAAAGTCCATTGAACTGGGAGCCGACGGAGTTCTACTTGCCTCTGGCGTGGTACTCTCTAACAGCCCTCTTGATACGTTAAATTCATTAATTGTAAACTTATAGGGTTGAAATCTCATGGCGAAACCTAAGGATGAGCCCCTGTTTGAAATTCCAGAATTTGATGAAACTGATTACATCAGAAAGGAAAGGGAGCGAGCCAAAGCTATAATTCTGATCTTTATTATGGGACTCCTCACAGGGCTTCTTGCCGGTTATCTGCAGCTTCTAGGATACACTTACCTTTCAGTCCTGGTGATGATTCTGGTGCTGGTATTCCTTGGGAAAATCCTCAGATTCCTTAAGGTAAAAGTTTCCGAAAAAAATTCCCACAAGTTCCTTAACGGCGCCATGTATGTGCTTACTTGGATGCTGTTCTGGATCGTTTTCCTAAACCCCCCCATTCATGTGGTTTCAGCTCCACAGATATCACAGGCGGATATGCACTATGACGGCCACTTGGTGCAACTTTCTACATCGGGAGTTAATTCATTTGTAACTTCCTCCTCATTACCGGGAGGCACCTATGCTTACCAGCTCAATCTCACTTCAAGGTACACCTTCACCGTTACATCTCTTGATTATCGTTCGTCATCATCCACCACTTACACACCAATATCGGATGCCCATTTCTTTGCATCAAACGATACCCTAATCTTCTCCTTTACATCCTCTGTTAACAACCAATACTATTTCCATATGAACTGGAGCGGGCATAACAGAACTGGAACTGTGGATTTCACGGTTTCCACATAATAATATGATGCAGGTGTAGTGTAGTCTGGTCTAGCACGAGAGCCTTCCAAGCTTTCAACCCGGGTCCAAATCCCGGCACCTGCAATTATTAAGGTGTCATGGAAATTGCGTCTGGTATACACCATTTCTTGTTTTCATAATTTATTATTTCTCATATAGCCAACGTTCTCTTTGCAATTATGAAAGCAAAAAGAATCAGATATATTTGGATAAAGGCAGACTCTTTCTGTTCCGTATTACATATTATTTATCTTGAAAGAGACGTTTTGGGTTCCATGACAGTCACACTTGACGGAAATTCCCTTGACATAGATTCTCTATATCGCATAGCAGTTGATCATGAAGACGTTGAGATAGATAAGTCAGCGCTGGAAAGAACCAGAGAATCGAGAAAGTCACTTGAGCAACTCTATGAGTCTGGAATTAATATTTATGGTGTCAACACCGGCTTTGGAAATCTGCTCAACACCAAGATATCCCCGGAAAACCGTATAGACCTTCAATTAAACCTGATAAGAAGCCATTCATCGGGTGTTGGTTTACCTCTCCCCAAATCCTGTGTCAGGGCGATGATTGTTGTCAGGCTGAATAGCCTTCTGAAAGGATTCTCAGGAATAACTATTGCACTTCTTGAATTTATGAGGGATGTGCTGAATTCACAATTCTGTCCATATGTACCAAGGTATGGTTCTGTAGGTGCAAGTGGAGATCTGGCTCCGTTGGCCCATATCGCACTCTCAATGATGGGGGAAGGAAAGGCATATTTCATGAATGAAGAACTTGAAAGTGGAGTAGCTCTCAGGAAGGCTGGACTCAAACCGTACAGTTTCAAAGAAAAGGAAGGTGTATCTTTCATAAATGGTACAGCCGCAATCTGCGGAATACTCGCCATTAATCTCAAGCGTTCATACAACCTGATAAAGGAGGCTATTTTGGCTGCCGGGATATCGTTTGAAGCCCTCAGAGGGACTACAAGGGCTTTTACTTCATGGGCTCTGGCAGCAAGGAATCAACCAGGTCAGTCGCTAATTGGCAGAGAGATGCTGAATATTCTCAATGGCAGCCAAAATCTGAAAGACCCATACAACACCAAAATACAGGATGCATATTCACTGAGATGCATTCCCCAGGTTTACGGAGCAGTACTTGATACAATCAATTACACAAGAACAGTTTTGGAAAGGGAAATAAACAGTGTTACGGACAATCCCCTGATCCATGACGGAGAATATGTCTCTGCCGGAAATTTCCATGGGGAACCGGTAGCCCTCGTATCGGATTTCATGGCTATAGCCCTCACTGATCTCGGCAATATGATAGAGCGCAGGATCGCAAGGCTGACTGACAGCTCTCTCAGCGGACTCCCCCCTTTTCTTTCACCTTCCAGTGGCCTGAACTCCGGTTATATGATCCCACAATATGTTGCAGCAGCACTTTGTAACAGGAACAAGACTCTGTGTTTTCCATCAACCGCAGATTCCATCCCCACTTCTGCAAACCAGGAAGACCATGTGAGTATGGGCACAAACGCTGCAATAAAGCTTTCAGAAATCCTTGATAATGTTGAGGACATTGTCGCAATAGAGATGCTGCTTTCATCACAGGGAGTTCATTTCTTAAAGGATGAGGTATCGAAAACTGTTAATGAAATTGTTAAGGAATTTAGAAAGATTGTTCCAGTGATGGATAAGGATCGGCCACCGTCACCAGATATTGAAAAGGCCAGGGATTTCCTCAGAAAACTGGATCTTAGTAATATCAGGCTGGAATAATCCTGTTAAGTTCTTTATATTCATTATCTATAAGGTGAGGATGTCTCAGCAGGATATTCAAATGGTGGAGGTGAAAAAGGGAGAGATCTTTGCCGAAGCGCTTAAGCGCAGAGGCGTTAAAGATGCAGTAGCTGCGTCTCTCGATGGAAAGGAGTTTGACCTTACCACTACTGCTGACAATGATTGTAAAATTGCCCCGATTAGAGCCGGCACCCCAGAGGGCCTGAAGATATTGAGACATTCAGCAGCACATCTTCTTGCTGATGCCGTAACTGAAATGTTTCCGAATGCAAAGCCAAATGCCGGCCCTCCCACAGATGATGGCTTCTATTATGACATAAAGATGGAGCCTGTCAATCAGGAATACCTCGAAAAGATCGAAAAGAGAATGAAGGAGATTGCCTCCATGAATATTCCCATTGTAAGGGAGATTCATACAAAGGAGGAACTGAAAGACCTGTTCCGGGATAACCCTTTCAAATCAGAGAAGATAGAGGAAAGCATCCCGGATGGAGGGAGTTCTTCAGTTTACAGGCAGGGAAAATTTGCAGATTTCTGCCGTGGCCCTCATGTTCCCAGCACTGGGTATCTGCGAAATATAAAACTTCTATCTGTGGCAAGTGCCCATTACAAGGGCGATGACAGGAATCCGGAGCTTGTAAGAATATATGGCACTGCATTCGAGTCTGATGATTCACTTAAAAAATTCCTGAAAAACAGAGAGGAAGCGGCCAAGAGGGACCACAGAAGAATAGGACAGGAGATGGACCTCTTCGTATTCAATTCTGAGAGGGCACCCGGATTTCCATTTTACACACCAAATGGGACTATACTTAAAAATGAACTTACTCAGTTCATGAAAGAACTTAACCGGGAGTATGGCTGGGAGGACGTGCAGACACCCCATATATTCAGGGATACCATCTGGAAACAGTCTGGCCACTACGCAAAATACAAGGAGAACATGTTCCTCTTTACCCTACCTGACGGGGATAATTACGGAGTAAAGCCAATGAACTGTCCCGGCCATATAATAATATTTGAACGGACACCAAAAAGTTACAGAGAACTCCCTGTGCTTTACTCTGAGCCCGGTACTGTCTACAGATATGAGAAATCAGGAGAGGTGGGTGGACTTACTAGGCCCAGAATGTTCACAGTTGATGATGGCCACGGATTTCTCAGGCCGGATCAGATCCTTACGGAAATATCCAGAGTCATTGAGATGATACGTAAGACCTTCAATACGGTCTTCGGAAGTATGGAACTTACATTTGAACTCAGTGCAATAGATCAGAGCAAACCAGAAAATTACCTCATAAGGTATAACTGCCAGAAATGCGGATACCAGATCGAAACAAGAAGATCATCAAGTGAGGATTCGCTCACCTGCCCTGAATGTGGTTCTGATGATCTTAAGCCTGACTTCAGCCTCTGGGATGAGGCCACCGATCAGCTTCGAACCGCACTTCAGAAATCAGGAATACCTTTCAAGGAGATTCCAGGAGAGGCGGCATTCTATGGCCCTAAGATAGATGTTCATATCAGGGACGCTCTGGGCAGAAGCTGGCAGCTGTCAACCATACAGGTTGATTTCTTCATGCCATCAAACTTCGGGCTTTATTACATAAACCAGGAGAGCAGGCATGACAGGATCATAATGCTTCACAGGGCAATATTCGGTTCCTATGAAAGGTTCATGGCAATACTCATTGAACATTTTGCCGGCAAATTCCCTACCTGGCTATCCCCACTCCAGGCTTATATCGTTCCTGTAAGTGAAAAATTTTCCGATTATGCAATGACAGTTGAAAGAGAGTTCAGAAAAGCAGGGATAAGGGCAAAGGCAGACCTGAGCAGTGAGACTATGAATAAGAAAATTAAGATGATCAGAACGATGCGCCCCTCTTATGTTATTGTTGTTGGAGAAAGAGAGGAGAGCCAGAAAACAGTAACTCTTCGGAACAGGGAGAACAGGCAAACCGAGCTGAAACTTTCAGATGCGGTTGAAAGGATACACAGGGAGATAAGCGAAAGATTGCCTTCCCAGACGCTCTGAAAGTTCGTGCATTTTCAAAGAAAATTAATTTGAAAGGCGCGAAGACTTTTACTTCTTCTCTTTCCCTTTCTTTCTTTTCTTCAGCTCTTCAATGAACACCGGAAGAATCTCGTACAGGTCACCGTTTATAACATAGTCAGAGTATCTGGTTATCTCGGCATCAGGGTCTTTGTTCACGGCGATCACGGTCTTGCTGTCCATCATTCCAACTATGTGCTGAGGCTTACCTGATATTCCAGCAGCAATATACAGATCCGGCCTGACTATTTTTCCTGTTTGGCCTACCTGATGGTCCCGGGGAGCCCAGCCAAGATCGGCAACAGGCCTTGTAACTCCATAGGAGCCACCCATTAGTTCTGCAAGCTGTTCAATGAGCTTCAGACCATCAGCGTTACCCATTCCTAGCCCACCTGAAACCAGCACTTTGGAGACTGTTATGTCTTCTCCTCCTTTAGGCTTGAAGCTTAGGATCTCCTCCCTTAGCTGATCCTTCTTCAGCTCAACCTTTCTGATCTCCTTTTTAAATGTCCGTTTCTCATCATATGGGGGGACATCAAAAGTGCCTGGCCTTGAAGTGGCCATCTGAGGCCTGTGCTTTTCGCACCTGATCTCAGACATAGTGCTGTCCCCATAATCAGGCCTCCTCGCTATGAGTATGTCCGTTTCAGGTTCGACATCTATCTCCATGCAATCTGCTGTGAGGCCTGACTGGACCCTTACTGCTGTCCTTGCAGCAAGGTCCCTTCCATTCTTTGTTCCGGGAACTATTAGTATGTTGGGCTTCTTCTCGAAGACCATGCCTGAAAGAATATCGGTAAATGGCCTGGACCTGTACATGGAAAGGTCTTTGGATTCAAAGCCGTATACCTCATCACACCCATATTTCCCGGCATCTTCAACCATGGAATCTACTTTATCTCCAATTACTACACCTATACAGGGCTCCTTCACCTTATCGGCCATTTTCCTTCCCACGCCGATCATCTCATGTGTAGCCCTTGTAAGGTTTCCACCGAAGGAATCGAGATATACCATTATCCCTTTGTACTGTGAAACATCTTTTGGCGGCTCAGCCTTTTTCATCTCTGCCATTTCAATCAGCCTCTAACTTTATAACCCCGGTTTTTACCAGATTATCTATGAACTCAGGGATTTTGTCTTTTTCTATCTTTTCTGCTTTTCTGTCCTTCCTTGGGAATGGGAGCATTTTCTTTACAACTGTGGGTGAGGATCTTAGCCCAACCCAGTCAGCAGGTATGTTAATGTTGGCAAGCGACCACGTGATAATGCCCCGTTTCATTGCGTCGATCTTTTTCCTGAGTGTTGCTCTTCGAGGGTCATTGGAATCTGTAAGTATGGTAACAACAGCTGGAGTGGGGATTCTTACCTCCTCTACTCCATTTTCCAGTTCCCTCTCGGCAATAACGAAACCATCTTCATATGTAACTTTTCGGGAATAAGAGGCAAGTTCAGCCCCAATGAATTCTGCCACACCTGGGCCAACATGCCCGGTACTAGAGTCAGATGTCTTTTCACCGGCAAATACTATATCGACATCCCCCATCTTCTTAATTGCAGCCGCAACTGTAAGACTGGTTGGATATGTATCTGAGCCTGCAACCGCTCTGTCACTTATCAGAACAGCCTCATCTGCACCTCTTGACATGCATTCCATCAGAAATGGTTCAGCAAAAGGAGGAGCCATGGTCATTACGGTGACCTTTGCATCCATTTTGTCTTTGATTTGCAATGCCGCCTCAAGAGCGTTCTCATCGGCAGGATTGATTATATTTGTAGCCATGGATCTGTTCAGAGTGAATGTTACAGGATCTACGAAAACCTCTTTCCCGTCAGGAACTACCTTTATCAGAACAACAAGATGTAGAGCCACCTGAATCACCCGTACTTGTATTTCACGCCATGAGCGCCTTTGCTATTTGTCCAAGAGACACTGCCATGGGCACATGCAACAACGCATGTTCCGCATTCCACGCAGTCCTCATACTTGAAGTTGAGTTTGCCGTCGATGAGGGTATAGCATTTGGCGGGGCATGAGAATGTGCAGAAATGATCCGGGCATGTCTCGCATATATCAGGTTTTACCGTAATGTGGGCATACGTTCTGTCAATCTTATAATTCAAAAGTGCAAGCCTGTCTTCTAGTTTCATTTCACATCCTCCTCAACATTCTGTATCCTTCAAGCACAGCATCCGATGTTCTGATTCCGGACTCGCCAAGAGCTTCGGTCATCAACTGGTAGAGATGCTTCTTTGGGACACCCTGTTCTATGAATAGACCCTTCATAATATGTTCAAGGGCATTTGGAATGGCTCTGTGAGGCAATTTTCCCCATGTAACTTCATCGATTCCCCTGAAATTGTAAAGGTCCTTTAGAACGTATGAATCCAGGAGCCTTTTCCTGTATCCTGCCAGTGTCTCTTCGCTGACGCCACTCCCCTTCTTAGCTTCAATGAATGTGTCTGCTGCTGCTATTCCGGAAGCGATAGCATAATTCATTCCCTGAAGCACCAGACCATTACTGAATGAGAACCCGGCTGCATCACCGGCAATCATGTATCCATTGCCAAACAGCTTTGGAACTCTCTCAATGCCTCCCTCCTGTACCATGTGAGCGCTGTATTCTTCAACAGAACCCCCATCCACAAGCGGGGCAATAGCAGGATGCTCAAGGAACTGCTCTATTATGTCGAATGAATATGTTCTGTCGTTCTCCCTGAGATGCTTCATGGAGATGACTACTCCTGCTGAAATTGTCTCTTTGTTTGTATAAAGGAATCCACCTGCCTCAACCTGGTCTGGAAGAAATCCCAGTACATACTCACCTGCAAATCCTTCCTTTTCCCTGAGATTAAATCTTTCATTGACGGTTTTCTCAGATAGCTTGATAACCTCCTTGACCCCAATGGCGACATCCTTGTCGTTGAGAGGTTCTCTGAGGCCAGAATCAATTGCAACTCTTGGGTTTGCACCCTCTGCAAGAATGACGCAGTCTGATGTGATCAGATCGCCATCCTGTTCCACACCTATGGCCTTCCCCTTTTCGAAAGCAACCCTGTCCACTGTAACTCCTGAGGCAACCATTGCCCCCATGTCCTTTGCCTTCTTCACAAGCCACTGATCCAGTTTTGCACGAAGGACCATGTGCCCAGCCCTGTTTTTGTCAAAGAGACCAGATCTGAACTCCAGTCCAATGTTGGAATCCTTGGTAAGAAATCCCACACCTTTCGCTTTGACGTATCTCTCCACAGGAGCTGTCTTCTGCCAGTCAGGTATGACGGCTTCCAGGTCGTTCCCCCAGAGCACCCCGCCTGAAACGTTCTTGCTTCCTGGAGGGTCTGCTTTTTCAACCAGTAAAACATTGTGCCCAGCAGATGCCAGTCTCATAGCTGCAGAAGATCCGGCAGGTCCGCCACCCACAACGATGGCATCGAACTCACTCATGTACCAGTATCACTGTATGAATTATAATCCTTTTTTCCGTATTATTCCAATAGACATTTTTTTTAAGCGACACTTGATTGCTTATATGATGGATATATCTGAGCTTCACAAAATCCTTCTGGATAAATATGGTGACGTTGGATGGTGGCCCGGAGAGTCTGATGAAGAGATACTCATCGGAGCCGTTCTCACTCAGAATACTTCATGGTCGAACGTAGAAAAGGCCATAAATTCTTTGAAAACTAGTGGAATGCTATCTCTTTCTTCAATAGCAAATTCAGATCCTGGAAGGATTGCTCCCCTCATAAGAAGTTCTGGATATTACAACCAGAAAGGTAGACGCCTTGTTTTGATTTCAAGATTAATAATGGAGAAATATGGTTCTCTTGGAAACATAAGACTTGCTGGCCTGGAAGAGGCAAACAATTTTCTTATGTCCCTAAATGGAATAGGAAGAGAGACATGTGATTCCATACTTAATTATGCCCTGGATTTTCCAGTATTTGTTGTTGACAAATATACATTAAGGATATTCAGCAGAACAGGAATAGGTGATATGAATGTTGATGAGGCAAAATCTCTTGTCTATAGCAGTATTGGCAGGGATACTGCTATCCTGAAAAATCTGCACGGAATGATAGTATTTCTGGGAAAGGATTATTGCAAAACAAAACCTGTGTGCGATGGGTGCCCCTTGAACATAAAATGCCAGTATTTTCTTAAAAAAAATAAGGGTCAGTGAATTACAAGTATGTTCCCATACCCGATCAGTCTCCACCTGTTTGATATCCTTCTCCCTATTGCAACCCTTTCCCCCTCGTAGGCGGATACGGGGTATTTCAGGGAGAGTTCTATCCTGCCGCCCTTCGTGTTTGTTACGGCCCCCACTGTATTAGCGGTGCCCACTGTAAGCATGAGGGATTCTCTGTTTTTGATTGACTCTACCTTCTGTTCCTCCTGGAACCCTACTACTCTCTTCAGAAGGTGAGTTTCAAGTGAGAGACTGAATATTGTTGGCGGAACCTTGCCGACACTTCCAAGGACCCTACCTGTGAAAGAGTCCCCCTTTGTAAGATACGGATCAAGAAGTGTTCCAACTGCGGCTAGTCCACCCGGTTTCAGAACTTCATAGGAGTTTTCTCCTGCCCTCAAACCTGTAACGGTAGTGATAACGTCCTCCCATGTCTGCTTCCCTCCCCTTGACATCTGGAGGCCCGGAGATATTTCTATTTCATCTCCCACTTTTATCTCTCCCTGAATTAGAGACCCTCCGAGAACCCCTCCCTTCAGGTCTTTTAAACTTGCTCCTGGCCTGTTTACATCAAATGATCTTGCAATATACATCAGAGGGTCCTTTCCCTCCTGCTGGGAAGGAGAAGGTATAACCTCTTCTATAGCCTTGAACAGTGCGGAGATGTTTGTATTGTGGTAGGCACTCACTGGTATGACCGGTGAGTTTTCCGCTATGCTGCCCTTTAAAAAGTTCTTTATTTCCTTGTAACTTTCAATCGCTCTTTCCCTTGTAACCAGGTCAATCTTGTTCTGTACCACTATAATATTCTTTATGCCCATTATTTCCAGAGCAATCAGGTGTTCTCGGGTCTGTGGCTGCGGGCATTTTTCATTAGCTGCGACAACAAGAAGGGCCCCATTCATAATTGATGAGCCTGAAAGCATTGTTGCCATTAGTGTCTCATGCCCAGGGGCATCTACAAAAGATATCACTCGGGTAAGCTGGCAACTTTCATCAGTTTTTTCACGTGAGTAGACCTTTCCATCGGGACCATCGCACTCATACACAGGGGTTTCGGCATAGCCCAGCTTTATGGATATTCCGCGCTTAATTTCCTCAGAATGGATGTCGGTCTTAGTTCCGGTAAGAGCTTTTGTGAGTGTGCTCTTTCCATGATCCACATGACCCACCATGCCAATATTGACAGTGGGCTGTGGAAGCTGGGGTTTTTTGCTCATTCTACTCCTGCTTTCCTGAACTTTCTTCCAGGGATGTTGGGCCGTACTGCATTACTTTAAGGTTTAGCTGTGCAATGTCCGGGCCAATAATGGCGCCCCTGAATGTAACGCGCTTTCTGTATCCGTTCTTGGCTTTCTTTCCGGCATCAAAAGTCCTGAGTATCCTTTTCTTTCCGGATATCTGAAGATCCTTCTTCATGGGAAAACCATCATTTGTGCTTCCACCTGTTATCTTGAGCTTGTATCCTGGAAGCTCAAAGAAAACACCGTCCACCTCGTCTCCCACCTTCCTGCCGGAAAGTGAGCTTAGACTTTCTGGTGAAATCTCCTTTTTATATGTCTTTCCTGATTTTGAGTCTGCGATTATTGCAACCGAATTTGCCATATTTTACCCTCTTAAAGAAGCCAACTGCTGTGGCAAGGTCATTGGTAATCCGTAACTCATTAATAAATTTGCAGAGGTTTGCGGACCTTGTGAACCAGCTTAATTTTTGCCTCTTAATTAGTGTTTGAGGAATGGTTCACCGCATGAAGAGCAGAAATTGGCATTTCCTCTGTTCACGTAACCGCATCTTGGACATATTCTGGTTCCCAGTGTTCCCGAAAAAAATGTATTGAAATCGAAGAGGTTATTCTGCATCATGTATCCAATGACCCCAACTCCAAGCGCTATAAGTGCTCCGATGATGTATCCGCTGTCGAATATGAAAGATACAATAGACAGGATTATGAGGCTTACCCAGTTTACACTTGAGAAATTTGTTCTCAATGACATCGAGTAACGGAATATCATGTAACCGATGAAAAGGCCTATGACAGAAAATACGATGAATACTATAATCCTTAGAATTATGGCCGACTCTAAAATTGAAACTACACCTGTTGTGTATGAAGATGTAACAATGCCCAGAACCAGGCTGATCACGGCGTTAATTACAATTAGTATGCTGGAAATTAGCAAGGCCAATGAGAGGAGACCCCCATTCATTCTGTGCATTTTGTCAGAGGCATATTTATATTTCCTTTAATAAACTTTCAATATCTTTATCTGATGCAGATGTTTTAAAATTCCAATCTGATTATGGTTTATAGCAATGATAGTTCTGGGGATAGAGGGAACAGCACATACAGTCAGCTGTGGGATCATCGACGATGAAAAGATATACAGCAACTGTTCTCACACAATAAATGTTGATAGTGGAGGAATTCACCCAAGGGACGCGGCACTCCACCACTCAGAGCACATTATACCAGTTATAAGGGAGGGCTTAAGGAAAGCAGGTATGACAATGAAAGATGTCGACCTGATCGCATTTTCAATGGGACCTGGACTCGGCCCCTGCCTCAGGGTCACGGCAACTGCTGCAAGAAGTATTGCCCTAAGATCAGACATACCCATCATCGGGGTGAACCACCCTCTTGGACATGTAGAGATAGGGCGCAGGCTAACAGGCTCTAGGAATCCGATAATGCTTTACGTTTCTGGAGGCAACACACAGGTTATTGCTCATATTGCTGGCAGATATAGGGTTCTTGGTGAGACCATGGATATTGGGCTTGGAAATCTTCTTGACAAACTTGGGAGGGAAATGGGATTCCCGTTCCCGGGAGGCCCAAAGATTGAACAATACGCAAACCTCGGGACAACACTTCTGGACCTCCCTTATTCCGTAAAAGGAATGGACGTATCATTCTCAGGCATGCTTACTGCTGCCAAAAAATACCTTTCGGAGGGAAAGCATCTGGAGGATATCTGTTATAGCGTTCAGGAATACTCTTTTTCTATGCTTGTTGAGGTACTGGAAAGAGCCATTTACCAAACTGGGAGGAAGGAGATACTTCTGGCAGGCGGTGTTGCAAGGAATCAGCGGCTCAGGAAAATGCTGAACCAGTTTGCTGAAGAGACAGGTGCTAAGTTTCTTCCAACAGATATCGAATACTGCATGGACAACGGAGCCATGATAGCTCAGGCTGGTATGCTTATGTATGAATTTGGTGCCAGGCAGACCATATCTGAGACCACTGTAAACCAGAGATTCAGGATTGATGAAGTTGATGTTCCATGGATACAGGATGAGCCAGTTAAACCTGATCAACTCAGAGGTGCAGAATCCAGGATTAGCAGGTCCGATTTCCATGGGAGAAGTGTTGTACTGAAGGAGAGGATTAGAAAGCGTTACAGAAATCGCGATCTTGATCTTGCCCTGAGGAATAGCAGAGCAAGGAACGAGATAATAGTAATGGCAAGCATAGAAGAATCCGGATGCAGCGTCCCTATAATTTATGACTTTAATCCTCGTGGCCCTGTAACCACACTGGGAATGATTCCTGGAATCACACTTGCCGAATTCCTTAGAAGTAACTCTAGAGAGCTGAATATCTCCCTAATGAGAGATCTTGGAAAGTTTGTGGGATTATTTCATCTGAAGGGGGTTTCACATGGCGATCTTACGACTGCCAACATTATGGTTGGCGTAAAAAATATGCCGTATTTCATCGACTGCAGTTTCGGGAAATCTGACAGTACTTTAAATGACATGGCCTCGGACTTATTCCTCTTCAGGGAATCCCTCAGATCATTGCACTCAGATACTGGTGAACTGTTTTCTGCTTTTTCCTTATCATATTCAAAAATCAATGGCAACCACGACAAAATATTCGAGGAGGTTGAAAAGATTGAATCCAGAAGAAGATACGTCTA
Source organism: Thermoplasmata archaeon (assembly GCA_021797525.1). The sequence goes on from JAJZZQ010000082.1 coordinate 13,013, forward strand.
ATCTCTCCGCTAAAGAATGCATTAAATTTGTCACCAGTAATGAGCATAAATATCTGGAGTTACAAAAGGTATTCATGAATGAAGGAATAAACATTGATTGGGTCAGGAGAAAATATGAGGAAATACAGGAGGACAGCACAGAATTAATTTCTATGGACAGTGCAAGAAAGCTTTCTACTGAAATAGTGGGGAAATTTTTTCTGGAAGACACAGGGCTATACATCGACTCGTTGAATGGCTTTCCTGGTCCATATTCATCTTATGTTGCAAGGACGTTAGGGAATAATGGCATACTAAAACTTATTCAAGGGCTGAAAAGATCCTGCCATTTCCTCACAGTTATAACATATTATGACGGACATGAATTCCTTCAGTTTGGGGGCATACTTAGAGGTTCTATCTCAGAGGAGATCAGGGGAAATGGCGGATTCGGGTATGATCCCATTTTCATACCTGATGGACAAAGCATAACTCTAGCAGAGATGGACATCGGAACAAAATCAACCATTTCACATAGATCTGTTGCAGCTCACAGGTTTATTAGCCATCTAAGGGCCAGCAGATGAAAGTTATTATATAATGAAATTCAATGGCAATAGACAGATGAAGACATCTATCCGGGAATATTATAGAGCCATATTTCTTGTCGTTTTTGCAGTGTCTCTCGTATTCCTCATTATAACCGCGAATGACCTTATTTTCAGAAATGCCTCTATGATAAATGATGGGCTCTCACTTCAACAGTCAGGCAACTGGGAATACTGGATATTTGCCATTTCACTTGTTCTAACCATTTACTTTTTTTACATGTTCATAAAGTATTCCCGGGATTACAACAAGTTCATTTCAATTATAAACGGGAACAGCAAGCAAAATATTGTAAAGAATATGGCAGACCTGAGAAAGATTGCGAAGAATCTAGGGCCAAAATATCAGAAAGAACTCAAGGAAGCCATGGAAAAGTGGAAAGTGAAGTGACTTTCTCTCAGTCACTTTCTCTTATTATGGCTTTAACAAATTCGGGAAGCATAAAGCAGCCCTTCAGAATTTCTTTGTTAAAGTACTTCCCATCCGGAAGCCAGGCAGAAGCTCCGGGTTCAAGTTCGTTATCTGATGCAACAGTGAAAGACCAGAAACCGCTTGGGTATGTGGGTATGAAAGCGGTATATGTTTTAACATTGCTAAAAACCGCCTTCATAGCGGAGTTTGCCAGAGTAAGTGCTTTTGGCTGATAGAACGGTGACCCTGACTGTGTAACTACCAGTCCGCCATTGCTGAGCAATTTCCTGACATCCTTGTAGAAACTGCTGTTGAAAAGCCCCTCAGCTGGGCCTACTGGATCAGTGGAGTCAACAATTACCAGGTCGAATTTTTCCTCAGTTTCATGAACAAACTTTATACCATCCTCCACCAGAAGTTTTACCCTGCTGTCTGAAAACGCCTTGGATATATCAGGAAAATACTTTTTTGATACTTCCACAACCTGGCCATCTATTTCGACATTCACGACATGATTGAAGCCAAGTTTCAGCAACTGTGTGGCTGTACCGCCATCTCCCCCACCTATAATCAGGGCCTTTTTCGGTCTACCCTTGAATATTGCTGAAGGGACCATGGTAATCATCTCATGGTAAACGAATTCATCCCGTTCCGTAAGCTGAACAGTACCATCTATGGACATCAGTTTGCCGAAATCATATGTTTCAAAAATATCAATCCTCTGAAAATCAGTCTTGACTGACAGCAGCTGATCCATAACCCTGAATGACAGTTGCAGATTGTCTGAGTACCTCTCTGAAAACCAGTTCTCGATCAGTTTCATTGCACTCTTCATGACTTAGGGATAGATAAATTGATGTATATGTATGCAGACTGCGTAAAATTCATATATTCTACAAAGACATCTTTTATGCCATAATTTTTAT
>JAJZZQ010000089.1 GCA_021797525.1 Thermoplasmata archaeon
AGAGAGAAAAAGAAAAAATGTATTGAGAACAATTTATATAGTAATATGTTTTGCATCCAATATGGAAACAAATGTTTCGAAAGGCATGCCTTCAGATAGGGAAATTGCGAAGGTAGCTACGGGAAGCATAATTGGCTCGATCATTGAGCAATATGACTTTCTTGTAACCGGAACCATTGCAGGCTTGGTATGGGGCACTTTATTCTTTGGGCCTTATGGTGGAATTGTAGGAGCAATTTCAACATATGCACTGGGAATAATGGTGCGTCCAATAGGAGCAACAATTTTTGGCCAGCTTGCCGACAGGATCGGAAGAAGAGACAGCATGGTCTACGCGATTATCCTTATGGGTATTTCGACTCTAATTATAGGCCTTGTACCTGTAGGAAAAGGACTTATTGACTTAATAGCAGTAGCGATAATTCTGATTATGAGGGTTCTGCAGGGAATCAGCTTCGGTGCTGAATTCGGAACAGCGTCCACATGGGTAGCTGAATATGCCGCCAAGAGCAAAAGAAGGGCATTCTGGAGTGGTTGGGTCGCATTCGCTGTACCTTTTGGACTTGTCCTAGCGCTTGGATTTGTCCTCATTCTGGAAAATACTCAGGGTTTGACATTTTTTGAATCCGGAGCATACACTGCAGGTTGGAGAATTCTCTTCTATGCTGGTTTTCTTGTTGCCATAGTAGGGCTGATTATACGATTGAGGCTTGACGACAGCCAGTTATTCGAAAAGCTAAGGGGATCAAAGAAAACACTGAAGTATCCAGCGTTAACTGTGTGGAAGGAACTGCCCAAAAAAGTCCTGGTTACATCACTTATAAACGGTGCTTTTGGAGCAGGATTTTTCCTTGCTTTCGTATTCGGAAACACCTATATGGTAAAGATTGGCTACACAGCTGTTCATGCTGATGAGGTCCTTCTTATCTCGGCCGTATTCATGTTCTTCTTCATGCTTGCAGGTTCATGGATTGCTGACCGATATGGCAGGAAACTTTCCATTATGATCTCGCTAACATTGCTTCTGATATTTGCCATACCATTTTTCGTTTTGCTTGACACTCTGAATTTCTGGCTTGCGGTACTTGCATTTACAATAACCTGGTCAGTTGGGTACGGCCTTGCATATGGTGCACTTCCAGCTATCTATACAGAGTTCTTCCCGACGAAATACAGAGCATCAGGAGCGAGCGCATCATACCAGTTCTCACAGGTATATGGAGGTGGGCTTGCACCCATAATTGCAACAGTTATATATGCGGCAGTAGGAACTACAGCAGCTTACCCTTATATCGCTGCTATAACAGTTGTGTATACTACAATGGCGGTTCTGGCAATGTTTGTACTCAAAGAAACTAAGAACGTCGACCTTGAGACATACGAGACCACTGACAAATTGATTGAGAGCGAGTGAATATTTACCACATTTTTTTATTTCATTAACCCAATTTTTTAAATATAAATGTGTTAAATTAGAATACATGAATTTAATAGCCATATTTGCAGCAACATTAAAGAGTTGGAATAGTGCGATTCCCCATATAGGCATGTGCTGATGGTTGTTGCTAACTTTACATCTGTTGTTTCTTTGGGTTCAAGAAAGCGGATTTTACATGGTCTAAAGGCCCTATGTATTCTAAAACGGCTTCTGTTCTTCATTGTCTTTTAAAGGTCAACGGAGATAGTACTTGTTAAACAAAGAGACAATATCACAGAACGAACTGGATAGAGGGAGTGCGTTCGTCCTCAAATCTGTCGAGAAGAACAGTGACTTTTGATCTTTATACAGTAAAACGGAAACCTCTTTCATGTACTTCTAGAACCAGTAAATAAGGCCTCCTTAATGATCTGGATGATGCAAATATTATAATTCACTAAGAGGTAGATGCTGGGAACATGCAAGGATATTGAACCGGGTTCTTACAATTCTGGAGAAAGATGATCAGATAAAGGGAAATGAGCCAACGCAGGAATAAGAACAGTCAGTTTCTAAACAATTGCCTTCAAATTATTACAAATCAAACAATATATCACAATGAATGCATTCTCATTTTGAATTGTCTGGTCTAAGAGATGCAATTTCATTTTTTTCAATATTCCCTGTGGGGAAAGATGTGGATATTGGTAACACAATAATCTATTATTTTACAATCTCAGGCCTTGTTATAAGCGCGATACCCGCTCTCCTCTTTTATTCTTTTTCTATGGTGATGAATTCTCTGTCAGCCTCTGCTATATCCCTCTCTGCTCTCCTTTTGATTTCAGGGTTCACACACCTCGACGGTGTTCTGGACTCTGGAGATGCGCTGATGGCTCGTGGAACCATGGAGCACAGGATTCAAGTCCTTAAGGACAGATATACCGGAGCTGGGGCTATTGGAACTGTTCTTGTGGTGTATATCACTTATTTTGCTGTCCTTTCTGGATTCTCTCCATATTATGGTCTGGCTGCTGTCATTATAGGCGAAATAACTTCAAAATTTTCATATTCCCTGTCAATTGGTTTATTCCCCCCAATTGGTGAGGGGTTAGCCAAGAGATTCTCCGAAATATACAGGAGTGCAGTTGCCAGCCCTATATTGATCAACATCATACCGTTGGTTGCAGTTTGTTTGATTCTGGCTCCATCTGCTCTCATAGGTGTGATCGTTTCCCTTATGGTTTATTCGGTTTTATCCATTCATCTGAAGAGAATATTCGATGGTCTAAATGGTGATCTTATGGCGCTGCTTGGTGAGGTTTCCAGGGTTATATTTCTGATCTCCTTTGCCATTATATTATCCATCCCTTTATTCAGGCTCACTATTGTCTGATATACAGCAAACCGCATGTCATAAAAGACTCTCGTAAAGATCATCCACTTCACCATATATGCCACTTTCATCTCCAGTTATGGAGCTCGCCAGCATGAAAGCTGCCCCCATTCCCGCCCCTTCCTTAACATGCCCTTTCTCATACATTTTCAGACCTTCATGCCTGCTTCTATCCAGTTGTATTTCGGCCTTCACCAGGAATTTTTCAGGAACGAGTTTCCGGATAGTTGCTCCTGAACTCTCTATCACCCAGGATGTGGTGCAAAGATGTGGGATTCTGTGCTTCAAAGCCTGAACCAAATAAGAGCATGTGGCCATCTGCGTTCCCCCGGCCAGTATTAGATTGGAATGCTCTGTAGTTTCTGCTATTCCCAATGATATGGGCATTGAATAGTCACCGAATTCTGATACAGCCTCTTCAGGCTTCACAAAATGGTTTTTTCTCTTGACAGCCTCTTTCCATAGGCTTCGTTTCATCTCTTCAGGGTTTATTGGAAGGCTGCTGCTTGTCATAAGATCAAACCCGAGAGCGCGAAGGACAAGGTAACTTGTTGTTGTGCCACCTGGAATGCTCTCGCCAACAACAATATTCCTGTATTTCCCATCTAGAATTGAGCCAATATATTGACCCAATTTTACCGCAGAATCAAATTTTGGAAGGGCTGTTTCTATTGCAGGATCATTGGCTTTGCCGAGTCCTGAATATATGTATGGAACAGCAGGGACTCTTTCAAGGCCGGCATCAATTACCAGGGAACTGATTCCTGCCATATTCAGAGAAGCCCGTGTTACTATGGAAGGTGTAGGAATGCCTTCCGGAGTCATAGGAGGGTCTCTCATGCTGAGGCATTTTCCTGTCATTATGATCTCTGAATCAACAACAGGAGTCATGGCCATGAGTTCTGGTGAAGCTCCTGCTGCAGATATCCCGGGGCGATTGGCCACTGATGTTGTTCCTGCCAGAAGGACGAAAATGAATTCATCTGAGGAAGAATTTTTCAGGTTACTCTCAAAATCAGAATCATAAAAATAGACCGGCATTCCTAAGGATCAACTCCTGTACTAAAAATGCTATGAGAAGGCTGAACGCCATGCCTGCCATTACTGAGACCTGGAATATTCTCAGCGCAAGCATTACGTCTGCTATTCCAGGCGCCCTTCCTTCTCTATTTAGAACATAACTTCCATTCTTCTCCAGCCTTACACCAAGCATAAACGCCATAGTGGACATTGGCCAACCAGCGTTGAGGCTTTCTGTCAGCTCAGACTCTTTCTTTATTTTCCATAGTGGTACTCTTTTCCTGCCAAAGGGATGCGAAATGAGAAATATGAAATAGGAAAGGCGGGCAGGGATGAAGTTTATGACTGTATCTGCCCTGGCCGAAGGTTTACCAAATCTCATATATCGTTCGTTCCTGTATCCAACCATTGAGTCCAGTGTGTTTATCACCCTTGCTGCAACAGAACCCAGAACACCAAAAAAGCCAAAATAGAATAAAGGGGAGAGGAATCCATCGACATATCCTTCTGAGATTGTTTCGATCAGAGCACTGCAGATCAGAGCCTCAGGCATACCTTTCGTCTCTCTCCTGACCATCATTGACAATGCTTTCCTTGCCGATTCAAAGTCTGAGGATTTAAGATACCTGACTACCGGGATAATATGATCCCCCATTGAGCGCGATGCAAATGTCATCTTGAATATTATGGCAGATACAATTATCCATGCCACTATATTCAGCTCGGAAAGCCTCAGAATAAGGAAAGCAACAGAGATTGAGATAGTTAGGACTAAGGCAAGAAGAAATGCCCCAGAGAGAACGCTATCGGATAAAGAATGGAGGTGTCTGTCGAGGAAACTGATAATATGCCCAAGCCATGCAACCGGATGGTACCTGTTTGGCGGTTCCCCTGATAACTCATCGAAGAGCAGAGCAAGAATTGATGCTATAAGGAAATAGAGAAATTCTATGGAAATCGCCATCATTGTTCCCTTATATTTTGTCCCGGATTAATCATATATTTCTTAATGGCTGACAGCAGAACCTCATTCTTTTCCCTTCTTTTGACAGAAATCCTTATAAAATCCTTTCCAAACTCAGGGAAATCTTCCAGCGTCCTTATGAGGATACCATTCTTCTGGAGGAAATCACTTAGTTCATTAACGTCCAGGTTACTGGGAGTCCTGAAGGTGACGTAATTTGCTTTCGGATTGCCTGAAACCTTAAACCCAAGGGAATGCATCGACTTGATAAGGAAATCCCTCTCTTCCCCTACCAAACCTGAGTATTTCGAAACAGATCTGAAATCAACATTGCTAAAGGCCTCAATTATATGGTTCCCCAACGTCCATGGTTCCATCAGGTCCCTGATCCGATTCAGTATATCCCCTGAGTTTATCAGATATCCTGCTCTTAGAGACGGAGTGGAGAATATCTTCGTCAGGGACCGGCCAAGAATTACGAATTTGTTTTCTGACACAAGTTCTGACGAGAATCTTCTTTCCCCGTCTGGAAGGAAATCAATAAACGCTTCGTCTATGAATAGAAATGCCTTTCCCGCAATGCATGCCTCCGACAGTTCCAAGAGGCTTGATCTGTCTAGCATATCCCCAATAGGGGTGTCAGGCCTGTTTATGCAAACAAGCGAATACTTCTCTTCTCTGATCTCTGGAAGCAGATTCGCGATATGAGACACCGGATATTGAGAAAACACCACATCATGTGTGGAGAAAGCCCTGGAATATTCTGAGAAAGCAGGCCTTATAAGTAGGGCCTTCTTATTCCTGAAAATCTCAGATATACGATAAATGAAATAAGAAAGGCCAGGCCCTGGAAGTATATACTCTGGAGGGACCCTGTTATATTTTGCCAGGTTGGCTCTGAGGGGCTCATCAGATCCAGGGTATGTTCCAAGTAGATTTTCCTTGACCTCCGGGATTGTATCTGACTCAGTGATAAAATCATTCAGGCTTGCGCTGAAATCAAGGATATCAGAAATTTTGAAACCATATTTCCGGGAAAGCTCCGATACATTTCCACCGTGCCTGGCTTTTTCCAATTCACGACAACTCCGTACAGTCTTTTGTAAGTGATGCTTTCACTGCATTATAAACCATAACAGATGCTATCTGCCCAATCTGAGTGAGGCGGCCGCCGTACCTGAATCTTTTCCCGCCACCTGAAAGGAATAGCGAGACTGAATCCGTGGATGTTCCCGGAGCATATTTTCCTGTCTTTCTATCCCTGATTCCGAGGTCACTAAGTGCCTGTGATTTGGCCTCTGTAATCCCCATGAAGAGATTCATTGCCGCATCATCTTGCATCTCTGCATCGGATATCACAGCAATGTTAATTGTTCCTGGCGATTCGAAACCAGAGGAACCTATGGAGAGTGCATTGGAGGACCCTCCAGTCACTGATATCAGTACCTGAATTTCATCCTCCTCTTTTGCAATGATTGCGTTCTCTATTTTGCAGGCAGTCAGTGTAACAGTTAATCCAGTAGGTTCTATGCTATTTTTCCGCAGGAACTCAAGGGTTTCAGATACAGGATCGCTTCTATAATCCTTAGGTACACTCCTGTTAAGATATCCATTAGAGTAGCCTGTGCCACCACCATATGCGGCTGAACTGAATTTCCTGAAAAGGGATGGAAAACTTAGCATGTAATATGATTCTCCCCTTACAATTCTGATGTCATCTATCAACTCAATATCTTTAACATTTGAAAGATATTTAAGTTTAAACTGAATCATGCCACTTCACATAAGCAGACAAAACTTAATCCGGTGATTATAGCTGAAAATGATACAGGTCCTTGGAACATCTTCCTCTGCAGGAAAGAGCACCCTTACAATGGCACTGTGCAGGTATTTCTCCAATCTGGGCCTGAGGGTTAGTCCATTTAAGTCAGTAAATATGTCCCTGAATTCTATAGCAATTGGAGACGGCATAGAGATCTCAAGGTCGGTATGGCTTCAGTGCAAGGCTGCCCGTGTTGATCCCATTAAGGAGATGAACCCGTTTCTGCTCAAACCTGAAGGCATGGGAGGCAGCCAGGTTATAACCCTTGGGGAAAGCAAAGGAGTGATGGCTATCAGTCAGTACAGAAAATATATGTCTGAAGTGGCACCGGATGTTATAAAGGACTCAATTCTTAAACTCTCAAATGACTTTGACATAATCATCGCTGAAGGGGCAGGTTCCCCTGCTGAAATAAACCTTGAAGGCTACGACTTTGCCAATACTTTTGTCTCCGATCTGTTTGATACGCCGTGCATTCTTATAACAGACATAGACAGAGGCGGTGCCTTTGCCTCATTATATGGAACTATGTCACTGATGAGGGGGAGTGACCATGTCAGGTGGTTTATCATAAATAGGATGAGCGGAGATTCGGGAGTCCTGAATTCCGGGATAAGTCGCCTTGAAAATATTACAGGAAAACAGTCCATTGGGGTTATACCAAAAATGAGGTATGTGGACCTTCCGGGAGAGGATTCCCTTGACTATTTAACATACGGTCAGAGCTCGGAAAACATAGCAGTGATCAGATACCCATACATGGAAAACTACAGCGATGTTGATCCTCTGCGTTTATCTGGAATCGGGTTCTCATATGTTGACAGCAACAATTCCTCCTTGCTTGAGTCCTCATCCACGATCATACTTCCAGGTTCGAAGAACGTAGCCAAGGATCTTGAATACCTCAGGGAAACAAGCCTTGAGTCCTCCATATTGAAGCAGAGATCGAAAGGATGCAGAATACTGGGAATATGTGGCGGCTACCAGATGTTGGGAAAATCCATAAATTTCAATGAAGAGACCGATAATTACCTGCCAGGGCTTGGGCTTCTTGATTGCAAGACGGTTTACCAAAAGAGTAAGACTGTGAGAAAGGTTAATGGAAAACTCAATCCTGAGGTTTTCATAACTGACGATAATTTCTCTGGATATGAAATACACTATGGATCGGTTGAAAGTTCCGAAAATAGATTTGTTGCCATTACAGAATCACATAATGAGGGTGCTGTATCGGAAGATGGATTGGTTATAGGAACAAGCATTCACTCGCTCCTGGAAAACAGTACATTTCTTAAATATGTTACAGGAGTGAAAAGTGCTTATTTTGATTATCCTGGCATTCTAGAAAATAACATTGAAAAAGTTACGGAGAACTTCATTTCACACATGAATATGGGGCCACTGGTCTCATATATTAAAGAAAAATAGTGGAGGTCACTGAACTGCGGCCTCCCTGAGGAGCAGTTCGGGCTTTATGGGTGTTTCATTAAATTCTCTCCCAAGGGCTTTCTCCAGTGCTCTGGAAAGTGCGATGGGCACACCTATTGTGGGAGCTTCCCCAATTCCCTTTGCCTTTGATGGAAGTGTTGACTCAGATTTGTAGTATTTTATTGTAAATTTTGGCATAAGATCTGCAGTGGCAACTCCTGCATCAGAAATAGATGATGTCAGCGGCTGGCCATCTTCATCAAAAGCAAGTTCTTCATAGAGAGCCTGAGAAATGCCCTGTACAGATCCTCCAGCGATCTGTCCTGCAGCGTTGGCTGGGTCCAGTACTCTTCCTGCATCATAGTAGGATATGCAGTCTCGGATTTTCACCTTGCCAAGATCGTCCACATCTGCTGTAACAACATTAACTCCAAGGCTGCTTTCCATCTTTGAATACTCAAAGTTGTGGTATGCATCCCAGTCTTCGCCCAGCAGATGATCCACAGAATATTTGCCGTATTTCTTCTCGACCTTTTCTCTGATCATTCTGGCAGCCATTATGACAGCTGATCCCGCAACCATTGCGGATCTGCTTCCCCAAGCCCCTATTCCAGCAGGTATCTGATCTGTGTCCCCGAGCTGGAAATCCACAACTGATTCATCAACACCAAGCTCCTCGTTTATGAGGGTCCTGGCGAAGACATCGTGCCTCTGCCCATGGGCATTTCCTCCGATCCAGACCTTAACTCTTCCGTCCTTTACCTGTACTCTTGCAGATTCTCCACCACTGGTGGCGTGATAGAGAATGAGTAATGAGAAGCCTGTGTTGTATTTTTTGGAAAGTTCTCTGTATCCTGTCTCTTTTATTGCGGCCTCAAGGAACTTCTTTGACGGCTCCACTTCAAAACCAAGAGGAGATCTGTATCTCTCTTCAGCAGCATTCTTTAGCCTTACATCTACCGGATCCATATTGAGTTTATCTGCAAGGTGATCCATCATTTTCTCAATGAAAAACATAGCCTCTGGCCTTCCAGCTCCTCTATAAGGACCCTGAGGAGCTTTGTTGGTAAGCACAGACCTTGCCCTTACGTACGCATTTTCAAGATGATAAGCACCTGCAAGCTGCATTGCTATGAATGCCGGTGAGAACTCACCAGAACCTCCAGTGAATGCGCCATTATCAACGAGAACCTCACCTTTGAGTCCTTTAATTTTCCCTGATCTGTCAGCGTAAAGTCTGAGTTTTGCAACTGCCCCTCTTCCAGGCCTGCTTGCAAGAAGGTGCTCCCGTCTGGTTTCTATCCACTTTACCGGCCTTTTCTCCTTCATTGCGAGCCAGGCAGCCACTACATACTCGGGGAACAATCCACCCTTCAGGCCGAAAGCTCCTCCTGTATCCGTCTGTATAACCCTTACCTTCTCTGCAGGGAGATGCATAGCCTCACAAATTCCTGACTTTATGCTGTATATGCTCTGAGTACCAATCCATATGGTAAGTTTATCACCATCATATGCAGTAACTATACCTCTTGGCTCAATGGGGTTTGTGGCAATCCTGTTATTTACGAACTTCCCTTCTATTACAATATCTCCAACATCGTCGGAAAAGTCCTTTCCAAAATATCTGTCAACTATTACGTTTGACTTGCTGGCAGGGTTAATAGGTTCAAAACCAATGGCCTTCTCAGGATCTGAAACTCCTTGGAGAGGCTCATAGTCAACCTCAACAGAATCTATTAGATCCTCTGCCTCATAAGGATCAGTTGAATAGACAGCAGCAACTGGCTGCCCGACATAGCCAACAAAATCCTTTGCAAGGACCGGATGTGCTGTTGAACTGAATGTCTGCTCCTCGTCAGAGCCTTCGCCCACAGCAGCAATATCGAAATTAACATCTTTATGAGTTATCCCACCGCTGATCTTTTTGATTTTTGCTCTTGGATATGGGCTTCTGACAAACCCAAGATAAAGCATTCCTGGCATGTGTATGTCATCCACGAATGTTCCATTGCCCTTTACGAATTTCTCGCTGAGATCCATATTAAATCACTTCCTCACAGTAACAGTCTGCTCTTCTTCCAGTGAATCGCCTTCCTCTTCCATTCTTTTTTCTGCGTCCTTTATGGACATTATTATATTATCGTACCCAGTACATCTGCACAGGTTTCCTGATATTGCCTCACGGATCTCCTGTTCGCTTACATTCTTTTTGTGCTTAAGCAGCCAGTATGCACTTATGATCATTCCTGAAGTGCAGTAACCGCACTGCAGTCCATGGTTGTCCACGAAGGATTTCTGTATTGGGTGCATTTTTCCTGGTTCTTTTGAAAGACCCTCTATTGTGGTTACTTTCTTCCTGTCAGCCTGGACAGCAAGGATGGTGCATGATTTAACTGCCCTTCCATCCAGAAGAACGGTACATGCTCCACAGTTTGTAGTGTCGCACCCTACGTGTGTTCCTGTTGAGCCTCCAATTTCCCTTAGAAAATGAACAAGAAGCATTCGTGGTTCTACATCAGCCTCTTTTCTTTCGCCGTTAACAGTTATTGAAACGTGTCTCTTTTCAACCATTTTAATTGCCTCCTTCCTTCTTTATTGCTTTCTCCATAGTTTTTATGGATAGCCTCTTCAATATTTCTTTCTTGTATTTTTCACTGCCATACTGGTCCTCTAATGGCTGTGATGCACTTACGATCAGCTCTGCCGCATGTTTCAGGACCGAGTCATCAGGTTTCTTTCCTGTCAGGTACTTCTCTGCTTCAGTGCACTTTATTGCCTTTGGTCCCATTGAAGTTATAGCAAGCCCAGCTTTGCCAATCTTTCCTGATTCCATTGAGAACTGCACCGCTACTCCTGCCACTGAGAAATTCCAGGTCCCCTTCTTGAATTTTCCATAAGCACCATATGAGTTCGGCCCCCAGTATGGAAGGATTATTTCCTTCAGAACCTCATCATGTTTCATGCTTGTCTCAAATGTGTCAACAAAGAAATCCTCTGCACTGATTTCCCTAGTTCCAGATTCGCCCTGAACAACAAATTTTGCTCCTATGGCCAGCATTACTGAGGGAAAATCATTGCTTGGATCAGCGTGAGAAATATTTCCCCCTATTGTTCCAGTGTTCCTAACAAGAGGATCTGCAACCTGGGATGCACAGTCCAGAATCAGAGGGAAATATTTCTTTATAATGTCTGAGAACTCGAGATCGCTGTCCACGGTCATAGCTCCCACATGGACTCCGTCCTTCCTTTCATCTATGTAGGAAAGTCCCCGAACCTCTGACAGTGATATGAGACAGGGGATTGTTACTACCCGTGACTTGAGAAGTGGAATAAGGCTCTGACCACCAGCTAGTATTTTGGCGTCATCGCCGTACTTCTTCAGAAGTCCGACTATCTCTTCTATACCTGTCGGTGCATAGTATTCAAAACGTGGTGGATTCATAGTACTCAAACATTTTAGTCTAATATTTAAAATAATTTATATGTGGTTTTCAGTATTAAACGCCATATATCTTAATTCCTCAGTTCATGTTCAACTTTAATGCTGTGCCTCTCCCTTACAATTTCAGAAGCAATGCTGAGGGCTATTTCGAATGGGCTGACCGCATTTATGTCAATACCGATTGGGGTGTGAATTGATTCAAGGAACTTTTCACTAATACCGTCGCTCTTCAATACATCAAAATCATGTTTAATTCTCTTCCTGCTTGCCAGCAGCCCTATGTAAGCCGGACTCTTTTCAGAAAGAGCCTTCAGGGTAGTAATATCCCTTTCCCCCTTTGTCAAGACCACAATGAAATCTGAACTGCTGACATCGAGCGAAGACAGATCGAAATCCATGTCCTTTACAAGATTGTCAGGCTTATTCTCCAGGGAAGGCGCGTGATCAATAACTGTGACCTTGAAATTCAAATGTTTGCCAAGCATTACAAGGTAATCCTCTATCTCATCTCTGCCACCCTGGCCTATTATGTATAGCTTCTGCGATGGCAGGTATGGTTCAAGGTATATCTCTAGAGTCCCGCCGCAGAATGTTTCTACGTATATATCATCATCCTGCTTTTTCCTTACCATGGCATTCAGCCCCATTCCTGCATCCTCCAGGTGAACTCTAACTACCTTCGGCTGCCCTGATTTAAGAACACTGTCAGCAGCGTCCAGAATAACATTCTCTGGACATGCTCCGCCAAGTGTTCCATAGGCAATTGAGCCATTCTGGATTATTACTTTGAACCCCGGTTTGGCAAGAGATGAGCCTTCTGTCCGTATTACAGTCGCTACTACGAATGCCGATGACTTCTTACCCATTTCCCCAAGTTTACCAGCGAAGTCATAGTTTTCCATAACTTAATATTGCAACACATCGCTTAAACGTTTCCGATTTGCTCAAAAGATTATAATTGGAGTTAATGATTGGAAATTATGAAAATATCTCCGGTGATTCTTGCTTCAGGGTTTTCTAGAAGATTTGGCACCGACAAATTGATGGAGAAAGCCCTGGGGAGCCCTCTAATAGATTATGTGATCCGGGCATTGCATGAAGCTGGTTTTGCTGAAATTTTTGCTGTCATCAGGAAAGAGCAGGAAGAGCTCAAGAACCATGCCGGTGAATACCTGAAATTTATTGAAAATGAAAAAGCAATTGAGGGGCAGTCATCCGCCATAAAAGCAGCCGTTTCACACCTCAGGTCAGAATCAGATGCGATAATGTTTTTACTGGGGGATCAGCCACTCATCAGAGCTGATACCATTATAAGGCTCTGCCGAACACATACCTCTGAAGAATATGGTATTTCTTCATGCCAGATTGATGGAAGGCTTTGCCCTCCAGTAATATTCAGTTCTTTTTACTTTGATGAACTCATGAATCTGTCAGGAGATACCGGGGCTAAACCTGTTCTTATCAGACATACTGACAGAATAGCTAGAATATCGTTCGGAGAAAGGTATGAAGCGGAGGATGTGGATGTCCCGCAGATGATTCCGGTAATTGAAAATTTCCTGAAGGTTGCCTGAGGATCTTTCAGTCACCTTTCAGATTTATCCTTCCTATAATACGATCTGCTGCACTGTATGGATCAGTTGTCTTATTTGAAAGCCTCGATACTGTCATGCGGAATGCATCCTTGCCTGAAAATGATTCTTCCACTCTGGAAAGAATTGAGTTCTGGACAATTGCTCTCAGCTCCATCAATATCCTTCCGTCCTTGAATCCAGGATCTCCTGAGATGTATTCCGATCTCTGATCCAGAGTTTTCAGGAGCTCTTTATATCCTTCGCCGTTAAGTGAATTCAATCCTATAACCGGTATGTGCCATTTTTTCCCTGGGGACATTGCCAGTGTATCCTCTATGTCTTTAATTGCAAGGAAAGCACCTTCCCTGTCTATCTTGTTTACAACAAATATGTCTCCAATCTCCATAATCCCTGCCTTAACTGCCTGGATCTCGTCACCCAGGCCAGGCCCTAGTACGACTATAACTGTATCAACGAGGTTACGTACTTCGAGATCCGCCTGCCCAGCCCCAACTGTCTCCACTATGATGACATCACTGCCAGCAGCATCCATAATCTTTACAACATCCCATGCTGACCGGGATATACCTCCGCTGATTCCCCGGTTTGCCAGGCTTCTCATGAATATCCCCCTTGAAGATAGTGTCTCCTGCATCCTGATTCTATTTCCAAGGAATGAACCTCCTGAGAAAGGGCTTGAAGCGTCTATGGCAAGGACAGAGACCTTATTGCCGTTGTCATGGAGCATACCTGAGAGCCTTCCGATTAAGGTGCTCTTTCCTATACCTGGTGGCCCTGTAATACCAATGACATGTGCATTTCCAGTGCGGGGATAAATCCTTGAGATAATCTCCCTGACATTGTCATTAACACAATTAGTCTCAACAAGTGAGATTGCCCTTGAAATTGAAAGATGATCACCGTTTTTTATGCCTTCCACAATGCTATCAATGTTCATATCAACGCAGTCCGGACATCTTCTTCTCCCTTGCCTCTGCAGCTCTTTTCATTACATGGTCTATTATGGTTTTCATGGGGGTTCCTGGCCCATAGTTCCCGGATATCCCCATTTTTTCAAGCGCCGGCTTATCCTGCTCTGGAATGGTCCCCCCACCCACAAGGCTTATGTCAGTTATTCCTTTCTCTTTTACAATGTCTGCTACCTTCTTGAATACAGTCATATGCGCCCCGTTCAGAAGGCTCAACGCAATGACGTCAACATCCTCATTTATGGCTGTATCAACTACCTGTTCAGGAGTTGGGAGGAGACCTGCATATATTACTTCCATACCCGCATCCCGGAATGCCCTTGCCAGGACTAGAATGCCCCTGTCATGGCCGTCTATACCGGGTTTTGCAAGGAGAACCTTTGCAGGTTTGTCCTTAAACAATGACAGGTTCTTTCCAGCTTCCGAAAACCTTTCTTCCGACATTTGAGATTTCTTCGAGCGTGGCATAATTCTCAACTGCTTTGAGTATGTAAG
>JAJZZQ010000046.1 GCA_021797525.1 Thermoplasmata archaeon
TTCAGGTAACTTCCTATTGATATTGAGTGACGTGTGCTAAACTAACACAGAAAACTTGGAAAAATATAAGGCTGAGGTTGCCCTAAAGAACTTGAGGATAAATATGCCTTACAACGTGATTGTGCTAATCAAGCAGATACCGGACATAGATCAGATGAAGACAAATCCTGGAACGGGAGAGCCTTTGCTTCAGAATGTCCCGCTTAGAATGGAAAACCTCAGCAAGAATGCAGTGGAGGCAGCTGTAAGAATTAAAGAGAAGAACGGTGGAAAGGTCACTGTCCTCTGCTTTGGAACTGAGAAATCGACCTCAGTCATGAAAGAGGCCTATGCTATGGGTGCAGACGAGGGATATCTTATCACAGGATATGTGGGAAATCATCCATCAGTCACAGCAAATGCACTTGTTTCAAAGATTAAGGAAATCCCCCATGATCTTGTAATCCTGGGAAACCAGTCTGCAGACAGTTACACAGGGCTTCTCCCCGGGAGCCTTTCCGCGCTCTTGGGTGAGCCTCTTCTGGGGAATGCTATTGACATTAAGCTTCAGGAAAAGCAGGTATCGGTTGTTTCCGCACTTGAGGAAAATAATCTGGAAATTGCCACAGAAATGCCTGCAGTAGTTTCAGTTGCCCAGGAGATTAACCAGCCCAGACTGCCTCCTGTTCTCCAGATTATGGCAGCAGGAAGGAAACCGATAAACCAGGTTGCTTTATCCGATGTCAAGGTGCCAGAAGTTAAGACAATTTCAAACAAGGCACCAAAGAGCGACAGGAAGAGAATAGTTTTCGAGGACCCAGCCAAAGGAATAGAGGAGGTTTCAAACGTAATCAGGGAGGCGATCAGATGAAGATTATTGCATTTTCAGACAATAAAGCCATTCTTTCTCAGATCATTTCAAGATTCCGCGATGAAGCAGAGGTACATGCCATTACAACGGACCCAGAATTCATATCGAAATACGGAGCCTCTAAAACCATTGGACTTAAAGGTGACATTCTCTCCGGGTCCGTTTCCAAAGCAATAGGAAAAATGTATAATTCTGGCGGATACGATCTCATCGCCATCGGTTCCACAGTGACAGGCAGGGAGGTCGCAGGGATGCTTTCTGCAATGCTTTCTATCCCTGCTGTTTCAGAAGTGAATTCCTTAAGCTTCAGTGGAGGAAAAACAACAACATCAAGGTTCTTCTACGGAGGAAAAAGCCTTCTGACGGAAGAGTCAGGAGCAAAGATAGCAGTTATTGCCCCGGGTATCGCTGAAGCAACCGAAGCCTCTAAAAATAGTGATATTTCTGAGATACAGCTTGAAACTTCTTCCATCAGGATCGTTTCCAAAACAGATAAGAAAGGTGGCTCAGTTGATATCGAAAAAGCACAGGTAATCGTTTCAGTTGGAAGAGGTCTCGGAAAAAAGGAGAACCTTGAAAAGGTTGAGCCTTTTGCAAAGGCAGTTCATGGTGAGATAGCTGGCTCCAGGCCTGTTTGCCTTGACTATGGCTGGCTCAGCGAAGATCGCCAAGTGGGACTTTCGGGAAAAAAGGTGCAGCCTAAACTCTACATTGCCCTTGGTATATCAGGCCAGATACAGCATATTGCTGGAATGAGAAATTCAAAAGTGGTCATTGCTGTGAACAAGGACAAATCTGCGCCTATATTTGAAGAAGCGGACTACGGGATCGTTGGGGACCTTTTTGATGTCATAGGTAAAATAAAGGACAAACTGGCTCAGTGAATCCCAAACCTATTTTTAATCTATTATTCTACCAGGTTCTCGCTTATTAGCTCAGCAACATCCTTTATTTCCATTTGCCCTGATTTGTCTGTGCCGGACAGGGCATCCTGAAGCATAGGCATGCAGAATGGGCAGGCAACTGCCAGCTTCTTTGCGCCTGTTTCAAGTGCCTGTTCTATCCTCAGAGAACTCACTTTCTTCTGTCCCTGGACCTTGTACCAGTAATTGCCGCCTCCAGCTCCGCAGCACATGCTCTTCTCCCTTGATCTCGCCATTTCAACCAGATTTCCTGTTGAGTTGACAATATTTCTTGTGTTGTCAAACTCACCATTTATCCTTCCAAGATAGCATGGATCGTGCAATGTAACTGTCTCTTGATTTTTCTTAACTTTCAATTTTCCCTCCTGCACCAGCTGGGCCAGAAACTGGCTGTGATGAATAACTTCTGCCTTCAAGCCGAATTTTGGATATTCGTTCCTGAAAGTGTTAAGACAATGTGGGCAGGCAGTGACTATCTTCTTCACATTGTTTCCTGTGAAGGTCTCCATGTTCTGAAGCACCAGTTCCTGGTATCTGCCCTCTTCACCAATTCTTCTGGCCGTTTCGCCATTGCACTTTTCCTGGGAGCCAAGTATTCCATAATTCACTCCAGCTTTGTTCATCAGTGTTAAAATGGTTCTTGCTGTCTTGTTGTCCCGTGGATCAAATGCACCCATGCACCCCACCCAGTACAGTACCTCTTTGGTATCATCAAATCTGGGTGCAATATCAAGAAGTGAGTCCCTGTCTGAAGGGCTATTCCCAAGTGGATTCTGCGTGTTAGTGAGATTATTGAAATACTGCGCAGTAAGTTTGTCGAATCGGTTCTCCATAACAAGGGTCTTCCTGGCCTCCAGTACAAAGGAGTGGGGGTCTATAAGAACCGGACATTCCTCCACGCAGGCCTGGCATGTAGTGCATGACCATGCAGCATTTTCCGTCAGCAGGTTCGGGACTATTTCCACATCTGAGTATAGGCTCTTCTTCACATTTTGTACGAGGGCTCTTGGGCTAAGGTCAGTGCCTGAGAGAAAGGCCGGGCATGACCTTTCGCATCTTCCGCAGTCTGTGCAGGCAAGAGCATCTACCTTTGACCGGAGGCTGATCTCACCTGTGCTTTTTGTTCCAACCTTAAAATCAAAGTTTCCTGATTCTAGTGCCTCTGATAGAACAAAAGGTGTTGGCATCTCTCCCCTCTTCCTTATCTTTTTGGCCCCGATCATTGTGAGGGATAGAATCATGTGGGAAAGCTTTGAGAATGGAAGATAGGCAACTATTGCAAATGCTGTCAGCACATGTATGATCCACATCCATCTGTACAGGGCAATCCCGGAGGCAAGCTTCAAGCTGAAAATTCCATAGAAATAGCTGAGTCCCCATTCTACAAATCGGTACTGGTCATATGGAACTCTCGCAAGGTAGACCTTAAGGGCTCCAAGGAAAAAACCTTCCATTGCCAGCAGAAGAAGCGACAGGAGTATAACATAATCCTCGTTTTTAGTATCAAGCCTGGTCTTCTTCCTCAACCTGCGGTATATTGCCATCCCTATTCCTGCAATAAGAATAACACCGCCTAAATTGGCCCAGACTTCGAAGTTCAGGTAGAAATATCCGACAAGGATGCCATGGCCTGTAATGCTTTTAAGGATGTCATGCGATAGAAAAATCAAAGACGTAGCTATGAAGAGTATGAGTATTCCAAAAGATATCATGAGGTGCATTATTCCTGCATACCTGTTCTTCACTGTTTTCCCATGGAAGAACCCATATCGGAATATCTGGGAGATTATATTTCTCCAGTTTGATGTGAAATATCCCCACATGATTCTGGCATTTACTCCTAGTTTTGAGTAGGTTCTGTACCACCATATTATTATGAAAGCAAGTGCAGCAAAGGAAATCACGTAGTCTGCAATGAGCTCCTGCGTGTTGATGTAGAACAGAGTCTGGCTGGCAATAGGTATTGTCATCCTCCCCACATTCTATAAACAATATAATGATTATTCGTCATCAGCCTTGGATCAGTCAACTTTTAGTTTTTCCTTTACTGGCTGTATTTGGACTGTAGATTTTTTCCGGTCTGAATCCTTTCTGGGTTTCAATCCTGTTGTTCAGAGTTAAATCATCCTGCCTTTAAAGAGATATGAATTGTTCAAAACCTGATGTTTTCCATTGCGGGAAGAATATTGTCAACTTAAATAAACATGATACCGATCAGCATTCATGAAGCCAGTGGAGATTGACAACAGCCTTGAATTCAGAAGATCGAGAAAGAAGATTGCTGGTGCTGTTATCGCTGTGTTCGCAGCAGTCATTCTCATACTAATTGTCGGAGGATTTAATTCCGCAGGTACTGTTAATGTTCTCTGGATCAGGGCGAGTTTAAATGCCAGTGGCATTTCATATACTTCAAATATACAGGAAAATTCTCATACTTTTAGAACGGACGGAGTAACAAACTTTTCAGTTTCACTTTACAATCCCTCCGGGAATACCGTAACTATAAGTTCTGCCTCCTCCAGCACTGCCGGATTCAGCATATTATCGGACAATCTGCCAGTAAGTATTATGCCGCATAGTTCAAAAACTGTGGATATTGAGGTTAAGCTTCCAAAAACAACATATGCAGGAGACCTTAACCTCTCATTCACATAAACAAACTTTGACATTTTTGAATGAAGTAAATATTTTCTCTGCATGATTAAATTAGATGTCTTTAGAATGATAAAATAAATTAATTCCTTATCAATTACTGAAGTGAATATAACTAAACAATAAGATTTCAAGATTAACAAATATATTAAATACCTTCATAATAAAAATAACACTGAAAATCTCAAAGCTGGAAGTTTATAATATCAGAAACCCATTATGGATAGTGCGGCCGGAATATCTTAAGGTTCCTTTGCCTTCCGGAGAGAATTATGTCAGAATCCGGGAGACTCTTAAGGTCAGAACTCTTCATACAGTCTGTGAGGAGGCGAGATGCCCCAATATCGCTGAATGCTGGGGAGCGGGAACTGCAACTTTCATGGTAATGGGAGGGAACTGTTCTCGAGGATGCAGATTCTGTTCTGTGACCCATGGAGGAATGCAACCTCTGGATCCTCTTGAGCCAAAGAAGGTCGCTGAATCTGTCAGGATTATGGGTCTGGATTATATTGTTATCACATCTGTTGACAGAGATGATCTGGAAGACCAGGGCGCCGGCCATTTTGCTGCAGTTGTAAAGGCTGTCAAGGATATGAACGTAAGGGTTGAGGTTCTCATCCCTGATTTCCGGGGTGACCATGAACTTGTTGAAAGGGTTGTATCATCGGGGCCGGATGTTGTGGCTCACAATATTGAGACTGTCAGAAGGCTGACTCCGAATGTTAGGGATGGGAGGGCCGGATACGAACAGTCACTTTCTGTATTACGTGAAATAAAGAAGCGACACAGTACAATGATAACAAAATCTTCCCTGATGCTTGGTCTTGGAGAGACCGATAGTGAAGTAATAGAAGCACTTCATGACCTTAAGGATGCATCAGTGGATATCGTAACAATCGGACAGTACCTGAGGCCCTCGAGAAAACAGCTAGAGGTTGTGGAATACTGCCCAGTTGAACGTTTCAAGAGGCTTGAGGCCATTGCTTATGAGATGGGTTTCTCATTCGTGGCCTCAGGACCACTTGTAAGAACATCATACAGAGCGGCCGAAGCATGGTCAAAAAGGAGGTTGGAAAATGTCTGAAGAGATAGTTGAACATGGAGATAAGGAGAGAATGATCAGAGGATTTGGAGCAATGGTGCTTGCAAGAACCCTGAATAACAAAATAATGACAGCCCAGAGGCAGGGGAGAGTTGGATTCTTCACTCCGACCAGCGGGCAAGAGGCAGCACAAATAGGCCTTTCAATGCATCTCCACAAGGAGGATATCATATACCAGTACTACAGAGATATGCCTATGATGCTGCATATGGGCGTCCCTGTTGATATTATTATAAATCAGATTTACGGCAATAGTATGGATATTGCTAAGGGAAGGCAAATGCCGAGCCATCTCCTCGCCCGGGATTACAACTTCATGTCTGTCCCAAGCCCTGTGGCTACTAACCTTCCACTGGCTGTCGGGACGGCATACGCAAACAGATACCTTAAGAAAGAGGGGATAGTTGTAGCCAGTTTTGGAGATGGATCATCATCCACGCCTGATTTCCATGCTGCAATGAATCTGGCAGCTGTTTATAACCTTCCTGTGATTTTTTTCTGCGAAAATAACGGCCTTGCCATCTCTCTTCCAACCGAAAAGCAGACAAAGGTTGAGATATGGAAGAAGGCAGATGCATATGGAATGCCCGGAATTCTCGTGAATGGAAGTGATATGGTGGACACCTATGAGAAAACCCGTGAGATGGTGGAATATGTCAGGCAGGGGAAAGGCCCGGTACTAATAGAGGCTAGATGCCCAAGAATGGGCCCACACTCAACCTCAGATGACCCGACGAAGTATCTCACGGACATTGTTAAGGAGGGTTCAGATAGGGATCCGCTCATCATTTCACAGAAGAGGCTTGTTGAGATGGGCATAATCACTGAACAGATTGCCTCTAAGATTAAAGAAGACTCCCAGAATTTCATTACATCCAAATTCGATGAACTTGAGAAAATCCCGCCGCCTTCACCTGAGACACTATTCGAAGATGTTTATGAGGAACCCACATGGATTATAGATGAGGAAAGAGGTGAGATAATTGGCAGAAATTAACATGGTACAGTCTCTTAACAGAACTCTTGACATGAAAATGGGTGAGGACAGCAACATAATCCTTCTAGGTGAGGACATTGGAAAGGACGGCGGAGTTTTCCGCGTTACAGAAGGGCTACAGGCCAAATACGGAGAAGATAGGGTCATTGATACACCACTTGTAGAACTAGGCATCGTTGGAATGGCAATAGGAATGTCCATGAATGGCCTGAGACCGGTCCCTGAGATACAGTTCCAGGATTTCATATTCACAGCTTTTGACCAGATCGTCAACCAGATGGCAAAGATGAGATACAGGTCTGGAGGCACCATCACCGTGCCCCTTGTGCTCAGAACCCCATATGGTGGAGGTATCAGAGGCGGGCTATACCATTCACAGAGCGGCGAAAGCTATTTTGTGCACACTTCAGGGCTGAAAGTTGTAACTCCCTCCAACCCATACGATGCAAAAGGGCTCCTTTCCTCATCTCTGGACTCAATGGATCCGGTCATATTTCTTGAGCCTAAGAGACTATACCGATCAGGAAAGATGGAAGTCCCTGAGGAGGATTACAAGATACCATTGGGAAAGGCAAAGCTTTTGCATGAAGGTGACAGCGTTTCAATAATTACCTATGGATCCATGGTGCCGGTAGTCATGAAAACAGTGACTGACAATTCACTTGACGCAGATGTTCTTGATTTGAGAACACTGTCACCTATGGACAGAGATTCCATAACCGCCTCTGCAAGAAAAACTGGCAGAGTTGTGATTGTGCACGAGGCCCCCAGAACCCTTGGGATGGGTGCAGAGATTTCAGCAATGATATCTGAAAGCTCCATAGAGTACCTCTATGCCCCAATACTCAGGGTTACAGGGCCGGATGTCCCATTCCCATACAGGCTGGAGGATCTCTATCTTCCAAATAGTTCCAGAATACTTAATGCAGTTAACAGGGTACTGCAATTCAGGTGATAAATGTGTATCAGTTCAAACTTCCGGATATTGGAGAGGGTGTTTCTGAGGGAGAGATAGTAAAATGGCATATTTCTGAAGGGGAAACTGTGCACAGGGACCAGGACATGGTCGAGGTAATGACCGATAAGGTAACTGTGAGAATATCATCACCTGTTGAGGGAAAGGTTTCCCGCATTCTCTTTGCCGAGGGCCAGATAGCATCTGTAGGTTCTCCATTGATAGAGATTGATACCGGTGAAGCTGATTCCAGGGAGGAAAATGCTGAACCAGCTCCTGAAAAGACTGCTGCCGTTAACCAGGCATCAGAAATTGCCGAAACTCATGGGCACATACTTGCATCTCCGGCTGTCAGAAGAATTGCAAGAGAACGAGGTATCGATCTTTCCCTAGTCGTAGGGACAGCAGAGAATGGCAGGATAACCCTGGATGACATTAATTCATTCACCCAGAGGAAGGGGGAGAAGACTGCAAAGGTGGAGCCTCCACAAAAGGGAACTGCTAGAGTTAATGCGGAACCAATGGTTACAAAGGATAAGCCTCCGGCAAGTGAAGCGATTCCCGGAGATAAGATTCTGGAGCCAAGAGGCCTCAGGAGGCTTATATTTGACAAGATGACGAAATCAAAACAGGTAATGCCTCACTTCACTGTAGTTGAGGAGGCGGATGTCTCGAAGATTCTTGAAATCGTTAAAAGCCTTTCTGAAATGGATACCAGAGTAACTCTGACATCATTCTTCATCAAAGCTGCCGCAGTCATTCTCAGAGATTTCCCTTACCTTAATTCAACCTATAACGAGGAACAGAAGAACTACACACTCCATGGCGAATATAACATTGGAATGGCTGTAGATACTGAAGCTGGCCTTACGGTGCCGGTGATACATAATGCCGACAGAAAGAGTGTGATTGAGATCGCTGAGTCAGTAAGAACACTTGCATCTAAAGCCAGGGAATCTGGCCTGGAGCTGAAGGATGTGCAGGGCGGGACATTTACTGTAACCAATGTTGGCCCTATAGGTGGGCTTCTTTCGACACCAATAATCAACTATCCAGAGGTGGCAATACTTGGTGTGCACAGAACATTTCAGATGCACTCAGAAAACGGGATCATGCACAAGACCTATCTTTCACTTTCATGCGATCACAGGCTGATCGATGGGGCAATGGCTACAAGGTTCCTCATGAAGCTGAAAGCAGCCATAGAGCATCCTGAATATTTCCTTGTCAGGTGATTGTATGGATTTTGATGCTATAATAATAGGTTCAGGGCCAGGGGGATATGCAACTGCAATAAGGCTTGGGCAGAAGGGTAAGAAGGTCCTGCTCATTGAGAAGGACAGAATAGGTGGAGAATGCCTTAACTATGGCTGTATACCGTCAAAGGCACTCATTGAACTTGCAAGCTCCATGCACTATCTGAAAACAATGCCTGGTTTTAAGGGAGAAGTGAGCATTGATCTTGCATCCTGGCAGGAATGGAAATGGGGTATGATCGGACGGCTCACCGGCGGTGTTGAAACGCTTTGCAAATCTTACGGGGTTCAGATCGAAAAGGGAACAGGAAACATAATTGACAGGAACACAGTCAGCGTGAATGACCATAATTACACATGCAGCAATCTGGTAATTGCGACAGGATCATCACCAGTGAAGCTCCCAGGAATGGATATGGCGATGCAGAACAGAGAAATCCTTGATCTTAAGGAGGTGCCTAAAAGCCTCGCCATCATTGGCGGAGGATACATCGGCATCGAACTTGGAACAGCATTTGCCAAACTTGGCACAAGCGTTACCATTATAGAAATGATGGATCAGATACTCCCAGGTGTGGATAAGGATATTACAAGGCCTGTGGCGAGAAGCCTGAGGGAACTTTCAGTTGAAGTTTTAACCTCAACGAAGGTTGAATCCATAAAGGAGGAAAATGGCTTTTTGCTGCACCTCTCTACGGGATCTGATATTCATGCTGACAGGGTTCTTCTCACTGTTGGGCGTATTCCGAACACATCCGGTTTTGGGCTTGAGAATCTGGGAGTTGAGATGGATGGGAGATTCATCAAAACAGACTTGAGGAAGAGGACATCTGTGAATGGTGTATATGCCCTTGGCGATGTTAGCGGCGGCCCAATGCTTGCCCACAAAGCTTTCTATGAGGCTGAGGTTGTTGCAGAAAACATTTGCGGGAAAGACAGTGTTGTTGACTACCATGCTATGCCATTTGTTATATATTCCGACCCTGAAATATCCTACACTGGAGACATAAGCGGCGAATTCAAAAACTTCCCACTGGGTGCCAATGGAAGGGCCCTTGGCATGAATTCTTCAAATGGCTTTTACAGGATATATTATGATGAATCTGGAACAGTTAAGGGTTCTGCTGTTGTGGCTCCGCACTCGTCGGAGATGATAAGTGAAATGACCCTTGCCGTGGAATCCGGGCTGAACGCCATGGATATTGGCCTTACGATTCATCCTCACCCCACAATATCCGAGGGCCTTATGGAGGTGGCGCAGGGTGTCTACTCAAAACCTCTGCACTTCAAACCTAGGGACTGATTTCGGAACCGTTCCCTACATGGAAGCCCTTGACATTCAGAAATACTTCCACAGGGCGGTTGCTCATGGTGACCTGGGAAGATTTCTCATGATGCTGGAACACCCACCAACTTATACTGGAGGAAGAAAGACACTGGAATCAAGCCTTCGGGGAATTCCCGTAACCAGAACGGACCGGGGAGGAGATGTCACCTATCATGGGCCAGGGCAACTGGTTATATATCCAATTTTTCCTGCGGGTACTGAAAGGGTTGATGTGAGAAGTTTTGTGCATCAGATTGAGGATACCATAATGCTCTCCCTGAAGGATCTTGGATTCTCCCCTTATATAGGCGAAGAGCCGGGAATCTGGATCTCCGAAAATGGAGGAAAAAAGGTCTGCTCCATCGGAATGGCCATTGATCAAGGGGTTTCCTACCATGGAGTTGCCATAAATTATTCTGAGGAAGCAGTAAAAGGCTTTCAGCCTATACGACCATGCGGAATGGATCCTTCTGTCATGGGCAGTTTAGAGATACCCAGAGGTATACTGAAAGATGCTGTCATTAGAAATTTTGATAATGCCTTTGGGAAATTCAGCATTATCTCGCCGTCTGATGCGCTGAGCCTTTTCAGCTATTCTGCCCAGGCCTGAGCGGCCAGATTCTTTCGTCTATACCCTGTCTCTTATTGGATGCAAGGGCCAGCATGAAGAGAAGTGAAGATACACGGTTTGCGTATTTCATCACTACCTCCGGCTGCTTTTTTTCATGCGCATATAGAACAAGAAGGCGCTCCAGCCTTCTGGATACGGTTCTTGCAACATGTAGCGTAGAGGACTCCTTTGAACCCCCTGGAATTACAAACAGCATGATCTTTCCTATCTCCTTTCTATAAACGTTGACACGATCCTCCAGCCATGTTACATCATTCTCGCTCAGCTTCCTTCCATTTGATTCTGTCAGAACATGCTCCCCAAGAGTGAAGATATTGTTCTGAATTCTGTCCAGATCTGATCGGATGTCATCCCACCGGGAGAATTCCATAGCAAGTCCAAGAAACGAGTTAAGCTCATCAACAGTCCCCTCTATATCTATAAGCATGGAGGCCTTAGAGACCCTCTGGCCTCTTGTGTTGTCTGTCTCTCCCGAATCACCACGCCTAGTGAACATGCAGGTTCATCACCAGGTGGATATTTTTGTTTTCCCAATGCACCCTTATTCTGGTGAAAAAGTAATTAATGAATTCACCCATCAGTAAAGATATGTCTGAATGGTTTGAAACTGGAGAAAAATGGTATCCATCTGAATATGGGCCTGATGATGTACTTGGCACTCTGAACGAGATAAAGCCCCAGAACCTTATCCGGGCTGCATCACTTGTAAAGCAGGGAAGATCTTTTTACTTATCACACAGAATGTACAATGGAATGCCCGGTAGATATGAAAACCATGGGCCTTTCTTCTATCTGCTCTCACAGAGGGCTTACGACCACAGGCCTCCATTCAGGGAACAGACTGTTAACAAATTCGGTGGCGCACTATGCAGGGTAGAGATGACTGACCATCTCGGAACTCATCTTGATTCTCTCAATCATATTTCATATGACAATCTCTTCTACAATGGAAACAGCGCCTATGATCTGTCTACAACATATGGTACGCCTAAGCTTGGCATTGACGACGTTCCTCCAATTGTGACTAGAGGGATTATGGTTGACTGTTCCCCAAACGGGAAGATAATGAAAAAGGGGGAACCCATAATGCCAGAAGTTGTTGAAAAATTCCTTTCTGATAAGAATATTGAAGTTCAGCCTGGAGACGCAATATTTTTCAGGACTGGCGTGGGAGAGCTCTGGGACAGGGCATCGGAGTACAATACCTATTATGGGAGCTCCCCCGGAATTGGAATTGAGCTTGCTAAATGGCTATCTGTTAGGAAAGTGTCCGTAACAGGAAGCGATACACCTGCTACAGAGGTTACACCATCACAGATTCCAAAAGCAAGGCTGCCTGTACACCAGCATCTCATAACAAAACATGGAATAAGGCTCATAGACAACATAAACCTCAACGAACTCTCAAAAGAGAAGATATATGAATTCATGTTTGTACTCAGCCCACTAAGATTCAAGGGCGCAACCGCATCCCCTGTGTCACCGGTTGCAATAATATAAACTTCGGTTCAGATAACAATCGAGGGTGGTTTTTTATTCAACCATCCCTGCCAATATTTATAGTCCGGTTAGTACTCATTATTTCAATGTCTCTGAACAGGGAGGATTATCTGCTGGTCATCTGGGAGTTCCTGGAATCTTTCGGCGACATCACTGAGAAGGAAATTGC
Source organism: Thermoplasmata archaeon (assembly GCA_021797525.1). The sequence goes on from JAJZZQ010000046.1 coordinate 12,363, forward strand.
AGACAGGCTTAAGATCAGCCCTCCGACAGCCCATGAATATCTGCAGAAACTTACAGATTCCAAACTCATAATAAAGAACCGCGGGGACATAAAATTTACTCCGGAAGGTTATGAACAGGCATCCTCACTCGTGAGAATGCATCGGATCTCCGAGGTTTTTGCTTACAGGTTTCTTGAGATTCCATGGGAAGACACTCACGCCTCCGTAATGGAACTGGAGCATCTTTTCAAAGGGGAAAGGGGTGACAAGCTTTTCAAGAATCTGGGGTACCCATCAACATGCCCTCATGGAAATCCAACCGATCCTCTGAAGCCTGAACAGGAAATGGCTGTGGCCTTTGCCCCTGAGGATAGATATGTCCTGAAAAGAATATCATTCGAGGAGAAAAACCTGCTAAAGTCACTGGCTGCATACAGCTGTCTTCCAGGGACTGAAGTGAACCTGATCAAGGACGGCAAGAACCTTATTCTTTCCACAGAAAATGGTGAGATAAGAATTCCTGAGAACCTCTCCCTTTCTGTAAGACTTTCGAGGATTTCCTGAATAGCCAAAGGGGACATATAGAGAACTTGAAAGGATCATACCAGAGTGAACTCAATTCTTTTGTTCCTCCTTCCCTTGCTCTGTATCCCGGTGAGAGAGATCATGCCAATCTCCTTCGTGTTTTCCACATGGGTACCGCCGTCAGCCTGTTCATCCAGGTCCTCTATTACTATGGTTCTGACCTTCTCAAGTGAACGGATCATCTCCCTTCCCGGTTGAGTCCTTGATAGGTTTGGTATGGAGAGGGCCTCTTCCCTTGTTATCTCTCTCTGATAGACACGGTGTCCCTCTGTCATGAATGTATTGCACTCTTTCAGAAGTGACTCAACAAACTCTCTGGAAAATTCCTCCATATTTATGTCTATCCTTGCATGGTCCTGATATATCTGGCCTCCCGTAAGAAGTGCTTCTGATCCATGCCTGGCAGCCAGTATTCCATCAATAACGTGAATGGCAGAATGATGTCTCATGTGGGAATATCTCCTACCCCAGTCTATTTCACAATGGACTTTTGTGCCCGGTGCAATGTCAACTGGGCCTTCGGGAATGTGCAGAACCTCCTCTCCAGACTTTTTCACATCAACAATGTTCACCGTCTTCCCGTTAAATGTAATCTTTCCGGTATCGTTGGGCTGGCCTCCACCCGTTGGATAGAACACAGTCCTGTCGAGAATGATTCCGGATTCGCTGCAATCTGTCGCAAATGCATCAATATCTCTTCTGTACATTTCCCTCCAGTAGACCTTGTCAGTCATGAATTCCCATACACAGATTATCCCTTATAAATATGCCCTGAAGATGAGGCCTGGAAACAAGAATATTCAAATTTGTATACCAAATCTTTAATACTTGTAATCAATCATGTACCATGGCACTTATAAGAGACGAGGACAAGAAATACCTGATGGATGAATTCAGCAAATACGTTTCGAATGATGTGGATATTGTAGTTTTCACCACCAGCAAGGAAGATTGCAAATACTGTAAGGAATCAATAGAGTTGGCAACTGAAGTATCAGAGCTTTCGGATAAAATACACTTTGTTCATTACACCATGGAGGATAACAAGGATATTGCTTCAAAGTTCAGTGTTACAAAATATCCGACAACCATTGTGACAAAACATGATTCAACAGACGGAAGAATCAGGTATTCTGGACTTCCAAGCGGCTATGAATTCGGCTCCCTTATCGAGGATATTAAGAATGTATCAAAGTGGGAGGTGGATGTTTCATCAAAGGCTCTGGAAATAATAAAGAAGATAGACAAACCACTCAACATTAAGGTCTTTGTAACGCCAACCTGCCCGTACTGCCCGAAGGCAGTTGGTACAGCACACAAATTCGCCATACTCAACCCCAATATAACAGGTGAGATGGTTGAGTCTCTAGAGTTTGATAAAGAAGCAGAGGATGCTGGCGTTTCAAGTGTTCCACACATACTGATCAACGGTGAGGTCGAGTTTGTAGGTGCATATCCCGATGACCAGTTTGCCGAATATGTTCTTGAAGCTTACAGCCACTCTTAATTTTTTTAGGAAAGACTTTAACCTTTTTTTCACTCTCCATTTATGAAATCTTTTGAACTTCTAAGCGAGATGGTCGAAAAAGCGAATGGGAGCCAGG
>JAJZZQ010000030.1 GCA_021797525.1 Thermoplasmata archaeon
TCTGCATATCCCTGGAATGAAAAATTAAGGATCTGCTTAGTGCGGACCAGATCTTCTGATCTGCGTGAGGAAAACCAGAATATGATGTCTGAATCCCATCTCATGGATTCATAGTTCCTGAAATTCAAGAGACCGGAGGGGAGACTCTTCAATGATTTGATGAATGAATCCGTCACAGAGGATGAGACCTCATTCCTGTGCAGATAAAAATTGCTGTTGAAACGGTATGTGATGACCATCGTCTTTATTTCATCATCCATAGAGAAAACTCCTTTATGTGTATCACTTCATCAGATATATCTTGTTTGAATGACAGATACTTCATACGCCGGTGATCTTAATATTATTATCTTTCTGAATTTAAACACCACTGTTATTATTTGTTCTGTAAGAACATATGCCTGTGGAATGCTAACAATTAACTTATATCGAATTAATAAAATATTTATATTAATTAGATAATACATAGGCATGGATTATGGAGATGTTTTCAATTCTGTTGACGCCGTTGAATATTATGTTGGCTCCGCAAGACAGTGGGCCTATTACCACAGGCATGCACTTGGTTTCGACCTTGTTGGATATGCCGGACCTGAAACGGGTGTCAGGGACAGGGTTTCTTATCTGATGAAACAGGGAAACGTAAAAATGATATTTACCAGCTTCCTCAATTACACTTCACCAATAGCAGATCACGTAAAGTACCACGGAGACGGAGTAAGAGACATATCAATGAAGGTTGACAACCTTGGAGACACTATTGATTTTATAAAACAGAAAGGCGTAGCAAAGTATGACGCGCCAAAGAAGATTAAAACTGACAACGGAACTCTTAATGTGGCCACTCTAAGAAGCTATGGAGAAACCCTGCACACCCTGAATGATTATTCTGAGTATGAGGATAATCTTCCTCCTGGTTTTCAGGAGGTTGGCCAGAAGGGAAAACCATCGGGCCTGAAAAAAATCGACCATATTGTGGGAAATGTTGAGGACAAAATGATGGACCCATGGGTCAACTATTACGTAAAAGGACTGGGGTTTGACCAGCTTATTAGCTTCGATGACAAGGATATCAGCACAGAATATTCATCACTTCGTTCAAAGGTTGTTCACTATGGAAACAGAAGGATAATTTTCCCAATAAATGAACCCGCAATAGGCCTGAAGAAGTCCCAAATACAGGAATATCTGGATTATTACAACTCGCCTGGAGTGCAGCATATCGCTATAGAGACCGACAATATAATAAAAACAGTTGAGGACCTCTCCTCGAGAGGTGTGGAATTTCTCAGCACTCCCCATGTCTACTATGAGACTATGCCGGAAAGGGTCGGAAAAATAGACGAGAAGCTAGAAGATCTGGAGAGGCTGAACATACTTGTGGACAGAGATGATGATGGATATCTGCTTCAGATATTCACAAAACCTGTGGGAGACAGGCCAACGTTTTTCTATGAGATAATTCAGAGAAAGGGTGCCACATCTTTTGGGAAGGGAAACTTTAAGGAGCTCTTCAAATCAATAGAATTAGAACAGGCCAAGAGAGGAAACCTTTAATGAAATTATTCAGAGTAGTTACTGACGAAGGACCGAAATGTGCAGTGGAACATGGAGATGCACTTTACGATATAGGTGCTATCCTGGAGAGTGACCCGCCTGACGGTTCACGCTCTTTTTACGGATGGTTTTCTTCCAATCAACAGAAGCTGATCAAAAAGATTGGTGACGGAATTGAACAGGAGGCAGCAATCACACCTAATTCCTATCAGATCCCTGTTCATGGGCTGAACCAGATTAGAGACTTCTATGCTTTTGAAACGCATGTCAAGAATTCCAGAGCCCTGAGAAACCAGGAGGTCCCAAAGGAGTGGTACGAGGTCCCAGCTTACTATTACTCAGGCACATCAGGGGTCATACCCAGCGGACATAACCTGAAATATCCAAGATTTTCAAAGGAACTTGACTATGAGCTAGAGGTTGCTGCAGTAATCGGAAGAGAGGGCAGAGATATACCAAGGGGTGACGTCTGGAACCATATTTTCGGATTCCTTCTTGTCAGCGACTGGAGTGCAAGAGATCAGCAGAGAAAGGAGATGGCCATTGGACTCGGCCCATCCAAATCCAAGGATTTTGCCACAACATTCGGATACAGCCTGACTACAGCCGATGAGATCAAAGCTAAAATAAATTCTGACGGGAAGATAGTTGAATCTGTTTGGGCATATGTTAATGGGAAGGAATATTCCCGTGGAAATCTTGTGGACATGTACTGGACATTTCAGGATATCATCAGCTGGGCATCAACTGACTGCACACTAAAACCGGGCGATGTCATAATGAGCGGAACGGTTGGGAATGGATGTATCCTCGAAAGAAGCAAATCTGGAATGAACTGGCTTAAGCCAGGAGATACCGTTGAATTCGGGTCAGATTCCATGGGGCGCTTAAAAACAGAAATAGTGGAGTGATTGTTATGGTGTATTATGTAAGAAAAGGGAAAATTCCTGAATTCAGGCATACCTATGACAGCAGGGACAACATTCTCAAAGAGGAACTGTTTGGGGAAGAGAGCTTTGATGGCCCGTATTCTCTGCTCTATCACAGGACAGAACCGACGAGAGTTATATCAGTTAGTGGTGAGAGAAAACCGGAAATCTCAATGGGATTAACGGAGAACAGGCTTCACAGGCACATTAAGGGATATGAGCTTAAGCGCTCAGGAAATTTCATCACAGGAAGGGTTGATCTTCTGGTCAACTCCAAGCTCAAGATTGGCATGCTTAAACCGGAACACAGCTCTGTAAATCTTTACAGAAATGCCTATTATGATGAGATATTTTTCATACATGAAGGTTCTGGGAAAATAACAACTCCATTCGGAAGACTGCGCTTCAGGAAGGGTGATTATCTCTATATCCCCAAGGGAACCACATACCACATGGAAAACGGGAAATCAGACACTCTGCTGTACGTTCAGAGCAGGGAGCGAGTTTCCATACCGAAGAGGTACCTAAACATTTACGGGCAGCTGAAGGAGGGCACACCATTCTATTCCAGGGACTTTGTTATTCCTGAATTCACTGAAACAGAGAAACTTGATGGGGATTTCAATGTGTATGTAGAATATGACAATGAATTCATTATAGAGAAAAGAGACAGGACGCCATTTGACCTGGCAGGGTGGGACGGATATCTTTATCCATTTACCATCAACGTCGAGAAAATGGCCCCTATTGTTGGGAAACTGCACCAGCCTCCACCTGTGCATGAGAATTTCAGCGCCTCCTCGTTCATGATAGGTGCTTTCCTGCCCAGAAAGTTCGACTTTCATCCCAGGTCCATACCAATCTCTTACTACCACAGCAACATAGATACGGATGAGTTTCTGTTCTATTCTTCCGGGAATTTCATGAGCAGAAAGGGTATATCGCCAGAGTCTATGACTCTGCATATAAGAGGGCTAATTCACGGTCCTCAGCCAGGAGCTGTCGAAAACGCCATCGGGAAGGAGTCGACTGACGAGGTTGCAATAATGGTTGAGGCATATGAACCACTGAAACTGACACAATCAGCAGTAAGCATGGATGACCCTGATTATATGAAAAGCTGGGTCTCTTAGTCAGGGACCAGCCCTTACAAAACCTCCATTTTCCTTCTTAACTATCAGGTAGGAGCAGTTCTGGAATCTCTCTATAACATCATTTCCAAGGATCATGGAATTGACAAATGCCATAACACCACCGTGTGTTACCACCCCCACCTTTTCAGTTCCGGATACGCCGGCAAGGTCTGACAGCCCCCTCAACACTCTGGCCTTAAATTCTGCAAGTGATTCTGATCCGGGAATATGGTCAAGATCGGCACTCAGTATGCTGGTCAAATGAATCCCGTACTTTTCCACTATTCCGTAATAGTCCAGCCCGCTGATGTCGCCGCAACCTCGCTCCCTGAACTCAAATATTTTTCCTCTGTATGGTATGCCTGATGTGCCTGAGATTTCCTCTGCAGTCTGTATGGCCCTTGTCATATCGCTGCTGTAAAGAGACCCAATTTCAAGTTCTGTTGCATTTCTGCCGAATTCCCGGGCCTGCTCAATTCCATGAGAATTTAATGGGACATCGTCTCCACACTGCCAGATCCCCTTAAGGTTGGAATCTGTTTCCCCATGCCGTATGAGAAATACTAGTGCCATTCAAAAAAGTAATAAGAAAATGGTTAATTAGATATTCCATAAAATTAAGGAATTATCTATGGGATTCAACTGAAAATTATTGGTCTGCGAGCCCAAGCCAGAACTTTTCTTCAAGGTCAAGTATGCCTTTGGCCCCTTTCATGAAACTGTCCCTTGCTACTGGATCATCCTTGTGGGTACCCAGTATATTCTCCATTGCCTCCTCATGGTGTTCCTCAAGTTCCCTGTGAAAAGTAAAATACCTGATGTCTGCGCCAGCGTATTCCGGATGCTTTTCCTTCCACACCTTGAAACCTGCAAGTATCTTGTCCCACATTGGTATTGCCATGTTTTCGAGCCCGAATTCTGCACCAAGAGCTTCAAAATGGTCTCCGGAGAAATATGTCCTCATTCCATCCAGCCAGCCCTTGGTTGTTCTGAGTTGCTGCCTTTTTACCATTGCAACCGGATCTATGTTCAGGCTTCTCAGGTATTGTCTGTACAGCAGCTCATGCCTCTTGTTGGGATCATCATCACCCAACTCTGAAACCAGTATAGTTGTGAGGTTCCTTGCATCATCCTCATCCGGTGTGTTTACCAGGAGGGTTGAAAGAATGCTCGGCCACTCCCGTGTAAAATGAAAGAACTCAATAGAAAATCTCTTGAACTCATCTTCTGAAATGTCCCCTTTTGCAAATCTGTTTATGAAATCGTTATTTGTTGCATTGTGTGCTTTCACAAAGTTATATGTCTTCTTATAAAAATCCCCATCTTCGTATGTTTTCTGTTCCATGCTATAGTATTACAAATCAGTTATAAATATTTGATCCAATTATGACTGCGAAAATATCAGAACAGCAAAATACAATAACAGACAGATAAAAACAAAAGTAATATTCCATGTGAGCCATGTTGAACGAATGAGATTGCAGGAGGGAGATTACTTTGATCTGGTTTACTATCTTTCCGGCATGTTTGCGGTGAAACGAATGAGAGATATCCCGATGGATATATTCCAGATCCATTACATTGGTTCGGAGATGATAACCCATCCGGGAAAAGATGAGACATATTACACTGAAGATTTCCCTGGAAAGGGGATGCAGGATCAGGTTAAATGTATCGATCTTGATGTGGAATGCCCATCCAGGAATGAAAGATTCCATGTTAAAATCAACTGGGACTATACAGATATAGAGCCAGACACAGTAACTGGAAAGGATTTTATGGATTTCCTGGACAGGTCAACATTTAGATATTTTTAGCCCATCCCTCAACATGAATATTTTCACTCTTGATTTTGGAAATGGCCAGGAGGTTTGCCTGGGAAAAGGGAAAACCATTTACCAGTTTGTTGACCGCGAAAAACGTCCTAAGGACGCCGTGGATCTGATAATGAATTACAGAAGTTATCTGGAACAGGATCTTGCAGAGATCCCACGAAAATACTCTTATTGCCCTCCGATAACTCCTCAGCAGATGTTCCTTCCTGCCAGGAACTTCAGGTCTCATTCTGAGGAGTCAGGAACCCAGCCTCCAGAGAACCCATACTTCTTCATGAAGACCCAGAACGCACTTGTTCCCCATCATGGAAATGCCATACTGCCTAGAGGCGTTACCAGGCTAGACTACGAAGGCGAAATAGGCATTATCATTGGAAAACGTGGAAAATACATCAAGCCGGAAGACGCTGGAGATTACATTTTCGGTTACACTGTGCTGGACGATATCAGCATCAGGGACTTTCAGACACAGAGCCAGAAAGGTTATGGAATGGACTGGGTACTAGGGAAGAATGGGGATGGCTGCATGCCCATAGGTCCCCATATTGTTCCCAAAGAAGATGCTGGTGATTTTAAATTCACAATTGAAACTTTTGTTGATGATAAGATGAAGCAGCATGGTTCAACGGAAGATATGATATTCTCTCCTGAGCAACTAATAGCGAGATTATCCCAGACAATTACACTCCGGGAAGGAGATCTCATCAGTACAGGGACTCCTGCTGGAGTGGCCGAATATTCATCAAAGGAGTACCTTAAGCCAGGAGACAATATTGAGATCAGCGTTAAAGGAATAGGCACTCTGAAGCATTCCATAGTTGCAGACTAGTAATTAGATGTACAGGCACACTCCGCATATAAGAAGCAACCCGGCCATATTCTTTACCCCTGGGAATAGGGAAATAGGCCTTACCAGAAGAGGAGAAAAAGTTTATGCTCCAGATACGGCACTGAATTCCCACATTCTCATTACCGGAGGCACTGGCACGGGAAAATCAAACATTATGAAACTGCTTGCAGCAGAGGCCTCGGAAAAGGATGACTCCGCAATTCTTGTAATAGATCCGCATGGGGATACAGCGATGAGCCTGATGTCGGCCTTTCCCCGCAGGATTATGTTTCTTCCTCTTGGAAAGTGGAATATAGGGGGTTCTGAACTAAGTATCTCCATGAATCCCATGCATCAGATTGGCCTAGATCCACACGTAACAGCTGGACTGATAAAGGATGCATTCTCAGGGAATGAAACACTTTCGCAGGGTACATGGGGGCCAAGGCTGGAGCTTGTCTTCTCATCTCTTCTCACTAAGCTTCTGGAAACAGACAGCAATGCAAGCCTTGCTGACCTTGCAGATGTTCTGACTAACCAGAATAAACTAAGGCTTATCCTGAAGAATACAGGCGATTCCGCTTTTGCGTCCTATATGAAGATGCAGATGTCAGACTGGAAGGGTTGGTTGTCTTTTGTATCCAGTACACTTAACAAGATTCTTCCTGTAACCTCAAACCCGCTGACTTCATCCCTAACTTCCGGAAGAGAAGATTCCTTCAGCCTGGAAGATGTTTTCAGGAACAGAATGATTGTTATCCCTGAGATCTGGAACAGCGTTCTTTCAGGTGATGCATCAACTGTTCTAAGTTCTCTTTTAATAGTAAAATTCTGGGGATTCCTGTTTTCCAGATATGGAAAGGAGGTAATGAGGCTGAGAGTGTTCATAGACGAAGCTCAGTTAATACCGGAGAGCATAATAGGAAAGATAATGACTGAGGGCCGTAAATTCGGTTTTTCTCTTACGCTTGCAACACAGCAGCTCCCTGCGAAATCCGACATTTGGTCCAGATCTGTTCTCGGAAACACCGGAAGTGTATTTCTTTTTGGAACTTCGGATAGAGACGCTGCACTGATCTCAGGTTCATTCTTCAGTGGAGGTATGGAGAAGACGGTGAAAGATGCCGCTAAAGGGCTTGTAAGAGGTGAGTGCCTTGCCTGGTCTAAATATGGGGATTCTATTTCAGGGCCCCTCTTCATCAAAGCCATGCCTTTTCCTGACAGCCCACTGGATCTTGAAACCTTCAGGTCTGAAGCTCTCGCAAAGTATGGCAGCCCTGGAAAGGAATTGATGGAGTCAGGAAATGTTGATCTGCATGAGGAGCTTATCGCGAAATTTTCCCTTTTCATGGAGAGGAAAGGAATTCACATGGATACGGGGGTTTCAGTTGGTGGCAAAATACCAGATGGAGTGTTTCAGACTGGCGGGAGCCAGATTTTACTTGAGGTGGAGGTTTCGGATCTTGCCAGTATAAGGAGAATCTGGGACAAGATTATTAATTATAAAGGATGGAAGAAAATACTTCTCACCCCAGCAGGTTTTGGTGAACCCCTCCTTGAAAGGATCGTTGACCGGATCATGAATGTTTCCCCAATGGATAAGGACCTGATTTCCCATTCATTGTCTTCTTTCCTTGATACAGCAGTTGCGGAATTTGATCTGAGATTCAGGCTCGTAATTCCTGGAGATAGGATGCTTCTGAATATTGATAATATGCAGTCAGGATCCATTTTAACAGGCGTGCGAAGGCACAAATACGGCGCCTTAATGGAAAAAGCACTCCGTCTCATGGTGAAGTCGGGTAGAAATCTGGCGGAAATCAGGGACATTTTTGATGGAAACCTTAACCCATCCTTGCAGGACATGCTTCCCAAGGATGTCTGCAAGAGCAGAGAGTTTATCACACTTAAGGAGGTTTATGAACTTTGCAGGAGATAGCTGATCTTAAAATCTCTGATCTGAATTCAGTAGACCTGAATTTTACCCCCTTCGTCCCTTCAGACCAGGAAAATTTCCATATCAGTTACAGGCCGGAAGGGAGCAAATGGGCTTCCATCCTGTTCATGGATATCTATAACGGACATAGACTGAGAATAAAGGAGTTCTTCATGGACTGGTTCTGTCCGGGGTATCCAAAAAGCCTTATGAAAAGCTTCGTAGACGCCTATTCAGGCCTTGAAGTAACGCAAATAAACAGTACAGTATATTTTTATGGAAAAAATTACAGAAACAGAGATTCTGTAACTTTCTATGCTTCAGGAACAACGGTTGAAATTGAGTCTGAAAGCTCATGCTCTTCAGAAGAACTTATGGAATATTCTGCAAGCCTCATTCCCGTAATGGGATTGAAACACAATATGGCAGGAAGCGACTTCTTTCAGAGAAGTTTCTTCTGCAGACACCAAGCAGGTGACTGGTTCGAGGATATCAGAGTATCCAGACTTTCGTGGACAGCCTTAAGTGAGGAGATATGTCTTGGAAATGCTGTTTTGAAGGGATCTGGTATTGGGAGATTACTCCAGAACAGAAATGAACATTTAATCTGTGTTTACGAAGATACCAAGCACAACAGGGCAATCTGGATCGAATACCTGAGAGATGGATCCTCACTGGAGCATGGGTCATACCAGTTGAGGGTTGGAAAATATCTCTACACAGATTTTAATCTTGACGGGCAGACGAAAAAATGGGCATTCAGGAAAAAGACAGGTCCATATACTTTTCATTTTCAGATTTTGAACGGCAGAGTTACAGCGATGTTTTCACCCGGATTTGTTCTGAGCCAGGATAATATGGAGAATATGAGCAACCTGGTGGAATCCAGTCTGGTTAATGTATTTGAAAAGTAATAGAAAACATCTCTTGTGTGACATTGATTCTATCTTGCTATGGAAAATCTGAAGGTTATCATGAAAAATGATTTTTATTACAATGCCATAATGGTAAGGTGTCACTGATGTATAATTGCGGAAAGATTCAACAAATCACTATACTTTATGCCTCCACCAGACCGGGTACCTATGCAGCGGAGGAGAGAGATGTCCTTGGGCCAGATGTGTCAAAGGCTCTCTGCGAGGAAGCAAACCGTCAACAGATATCAATAGAGGAACTTATCAAGCGGAGGACTTCACGCAAGGTAGAGTCTGTGGTTATCAATTTGCCTGTTGCTGAAATTAAACCACTTAAGAAAGCACATGAAGAGTGAATTATTTCAAATTTTTTTTGCCAAAGTTTAAATGAACTGCCTGATTAAGAAATTATGACTGATGATCTCCCAGAGAGGAGAAATGGGCATCCGTATGTTATGTATGATATGCTGAAATCTTCAAAAGCAGGCATTCTTAAGACAATAGACATAATGGAGAAGACAGATTTTGACTTTCTTAAGCCTCCTTACTGTTTTACCGGAAATGGAACCGCCTTCCATGCAGCAGCCCTGGGCTCACTGATTATTCCCGGCAATTCCCATGATTTTAGAGTTATGCAATCATATGAACTGGAGAACTATTCAGATTTCACCGGGACAGTTATTGGATTCTCCCATACTGGAAAAACAAAATCCACTGTGGACTCGGTTAAGAAAGCAGGAAAAACTTGCACAACAATAGGAATTAGCCATTACAATAATTCCCCACTGATTGAAGAATCCTCCATGGGGATTGTGATTGGTGATTCGCCGGATATGTCCCTCTGCAACACCAAGGCATTCTTTGACAACTATTTTGCAGCTCTGGAAATTTCAAAAAGGATATCAGACGTGAACATAAACTCCAGAGCCCTTGCAGATCAGCTTCATTCTGTTATAAATGGAAAGGAAAACGAGGCAAAAGAGGCAGCAAAATTCATGGGCAACAGGCTCAGAAATATATTCGTCCTCGGCGCTGGTCCATCTTACTATGCAGCCAGAGAGACTGCCCAGAAATTGAAAGAGTCAACGCACATCCACGCTGAAGGGATCGAGCTGGAGGAGTTCAACCACGGTTGCACTTCTGTCATAGATGAAAGATCAGCAGTAATAATGATCAATTCCGGCAGGGATGAGAGAAGAGCCTCGGAGATAGCCAGAGCCTGCCGTGAGGTTGGAACACGCACACTTTCAATAAACGCTGAAGGAGATTTCAGGGTCAATATCCCGGAACCGGAAAGGATGGACTTGTTCCCTGTTCTTGCCGTAGGATTCCTGTATACTCTGTGCTATTATATGGCACTTGTAAATGATGTGAACCCAGATCTTTTGAGATTCGAAGATAAAAAGTACCTGGACTTTGACTCCATAGTTTTCCCTCCAGGTGCTCACTGATCCTTTTTCCCAAAAGCCTTTCTGAAGAGTTCCAGCTCTTCTTTGACTATCCTGCGTGCTTCTGAATAATCTTCATTGTATGAAGATATCTCAAGCATGACACTATAACCAGAGCCGGAGCCGGAAAGTGGGTGGCTTTTAATATAAAGGCGATCTTTTAATTTTTTCATTTCCTCTTTGATGAGGGGTGCCATTTCACCCTCCATAGTTCCGGGGAATTCAAGGGATTCTTCATAATAGTGGAGATCTGCGTTCTGAAATCTTTCCCTTACGGAGTTAAATATGGCTTCCATTTCATGAGGAACACCGGGAAGGCAAAGAATATGCCTTCCACCATGTGTGATCAGGACACCAGGGGCTGATCCCACAGGGTTGAAAATTGGCTCTGCCCCATGAGGAAGTATTGCCATCTTCATTCGCTCCTGAGTGAGCGGTATGTTCCTTGGCAACATACGCTTCCGGAGCATTTCCATAGCATCGTCGTTTTTTTCAAGAGTGAGATTAAGAGCCCTTGAAATTGAGTCAAGAGTCATATCGTCATAGGTCGGCCCCAATCCCCCGGTTGTGATTATCAGGTCTGAATGTGAGAGTGCATCTTTAAGGGCCCATGAAATCTCAGCTGGATCATCGGAAACCGTGTATCCCCGCCTGACATGATTGCCCATTAAAGTGGATTGCCTTGCAATAAAAGTGTAATTGGAATTTGATGTGTGGCCCTTAAGGACCTCATTGCCTATTGAAATAATGGAAATTTCCATGTGAGGTAATGATCTAGCGGTTCATTTTTCTTGCGTGTATGTCTATCTTGTCCTTAAGCTTCTTGAGATCAAATGCATCAAGGGGTTCCTTCTTTTTCTGTACCCACTTTTTCAGTTTTTCCCTGTACTGTTCATCCTTGCAGAGATCAAGTGCGTTATTCTCAAATTTTTCAAGCTCCCTTAATTTAGCCATTTTAAAACCTCCCTATGATTCAGGAATGAAAACCTCAATCTTTGGGCACATATAAATATTAATGCCGGTGCATTCAAATATTCACGTTAAGAAACGCTATCAGCAGTATAACCACTATGTTAAGAGCCGCAATCAGAAGAGCGATCAAGAACTGTTTTGTCCTTAGTTCCAACATTTGTATATGGTAAATATCGATTTATATTTATCCTCACTAAACTGATACTCCAAAAGATAAGGAGCATAGCAATTGATTTTTCTTAGAGGCTAAATTTGTGGATTATTCCATCTTAGGTTGTCAGGTAACAATTTATTATTGCATTTTCACCTGTCTCCCTATGAGAGAACCTGAGGTTATATTCCGATCAATGGACAATCTGGGAGAAGGTCCACTGTATGATGATAGACTTGATGATCTATACTGGATCGATATAAATAACAGGAAGTTTCACAGATACAACCTGGAGAGTGAAGACCTGATCACATTCTCCATGCCGGGTCAGATATCCAGCTTGGCTCTGGGAAAACAGGACCTGCTATATGCTACATTGGGGCATTCAATATTTTCCATCAGAAGAGACGGTGAAAATACAGAAGTAGCGAGACTCCCTCTTAAACCTGAAGAAAGATTCAACGACGGCAAGGCGGGCCCTATGGGTGTCTATGTTGCTGGGACCATGGACAAAAACGAAATATCCCCTATAGGTTCTCTGTACACTTACGACGGGAAAATATTCAAAAAAATACTCAGTGATCTTAAAATATCCAACGGTCTCGCATGGGATTTAAGGAGAGAGATTTTCTATCATATAGATTCGCCAGGAAAAGTGGTTAATGCTTATTCCTACACTGCAGAGATGGATCTAGAGCATCTGGGAGTATCAGCCGACCTTAGGGATGAAAATGGTGTACCTGATGGGATGTGCATCAGTGAGGATGGGCTTATCTTTGTGGCCCAATGGGGAGGAGGCAAATTATCAGTGTGGGACCCACAGGCACAGAAAAAACTGGAGGAGGTAATTTTCCCTGCTAAGAATATCACCTCCTGCTGCTTCGGAGGGAGTGATAACAGTAAGCTTTTCGTAACCTCCGCATCTGAAGGTCCTTATGATAACTACGGAGGATCTTTATTCAGTATCGATACAGACTTCAAGGGGGGAAAACAGTTCAGGCTCAAATTCTGAACTTATGTATCTATAATCTATAGAAAAAACAACAGTAAAATTATAAAATTCCATCCTATACAATTAATTATATTTCCCTTTCCTGAACTGTGTTTCGTCAAGAATCTTCTTTATCCTGTTCAACTCTTCATGCAATGTTTTCATAAAGTCGGACTTATTCATAAAAAAGCATGTCACAGGAAATATATAAATATTGTCAGACAAAAAAAATTTTGATTCATTTAATCCCGCGGCCCATTTTTCTTGTGTCTGCTTGAGAGACCTAAAATATACTGGATAGTTTGCTATATGGTATGTCGGACGCATAACTGAAAATAGAAATTACTAAGGGTTTATATAAGGCTAGAGCGTTATTACTTGTTACCTACAGGTGTACAAATGATTGAATCTACATACATTGACGAGAAAGAATTCATAAACAACCTGATTCTCAATATACTGCCGGAACAGAACAACTGGGAACTGAAGACAGATTATATAACCACCGGGAAAGGAGGGGCCATTCTGAACTTTGACTACATACTCATCTCCAGCGATGGGAGTGAAAAGATTCCCATTTTGTTGCTAAAAGGTGGAAAGAATGAGAGGCTGGATCAGATCGCAGGGCTCCATCTTAAGTCCAAAGCTATTAATGCAACAAGAAAAATAGCAATTTCCAGTACTTCCTGCACACCTTATGAAAACTTTCTGGCTGGAATATTTAACGTTAGTATCATAAGGGAGAGCTCAACTGAGCAATTATCTCTCGTGGAGTCTGAAAGAAAGACAAGAAACGACATTAGAACTGCAAAGAAAACTGAGAACACCATAAGAAATCAGACCGTTGTTAAGAAAAAGCGCGAGTATAATGCCAGCAGAAAACGCAGGGACCGAACGAAGATCGTTCATGATATTCTGGAACTAGCTGATTCCAATGGCACACTTGGCATCACAAAGATAATCTATAGATGCAACCTGAATTACAATTCTGCCCAGAAAATTATAAACGACCTTGTTTCCAGAAAGCTTATTGAGGTAATGGCTTCAAACGGAATAAAAAAGAAATTCAGGATTACTGAAACAGGCCTTACATTCCTCAGTGACCTGAAAAAGTTGAGCTTTGTGGACAGGTAGTTCCTCTATCTGATCCGCGATGTTTTGCCTTTTTTAAGATCAATTTACATATTTTCCATATCATTTCTGGAAATTGGTGCTATTCCTTACTTAAATTCCGGCATTGCAACATTTTAGGATACAGGAAAAAGCATTTGGGAAGATGAAACAATCTTTCGATCATACCGGGAAAATTTAATAATTAGTAGGTTGTTTACCATCAATCCGATGAATGATTACTTTCTCTACATAATTCCTACAGCCATTGTTTTACTGACT
This sequence comes from Thermoplasmata archaeon, assembly GCA_021797525.1. The sequence continues at coordinate 14,088 of JAJZZQ010000030.1, forward strand.
TACTTCATATCACGGCTGATTGAGAAGGGTTTCGGAGACTATCTCAGCACTTTGAACTCAAAGGTCCAGGAACTGGAGGGCGTTCTAAATCTGACCTTCATGAAAGAACTTCTTAATTTCTTCATGTCAAGCACAACGAGCCAGA
>JAJZZQ010000077.1 GCA_021797525.1 Thermoplasmata archaeon
CAATATCCGATGCAAGATCATACATGAATATGAGTGATTTCCTGAATTCCTTCCTCTCTTTCTTGTTCTTTATGTGTGCTGTAATCTTGTCCACAAGTTCCAGGGCTTCAAGTGAAACCGCGAGAGCTTTCTCCTCATCCTTTTTTCTTATGAGACCGATAAGACCTCTCTGGGCCTCAAAGTAATTTTCCCAGTCCTCGGAGGCCAGTGAAGTTTCAGCAACCTCCTCGTAAATCTTCTGAGCTATATTCGCTTCCTTCCGCTCCAGTTTCAGTTCTGCAAGGGCATTTTTTGCACTTGACTCCAGAAAGAGATCCTTAATGCTTCGAGCAAGATTTATCGCTTCAGTAAATGCAGCCTCAGTCTCTTCGAACTTTGAGGAATCCATCTCTATGTACCCTATGTTGAGGAGATCCATTATCTCCATATCCTTTTCACCCAATTTCTTGTGGATATCAAGGGCCATTTTTGCAAATTTTATGGAATTCTCATCATTCTTGGAATCGAGGGAACTATAAGCTTGAGACAGCCTGTAACATAGGTCTGCTGTTTCCGAATCTTCATTCTTTCCAATAATTTCAAGTGCCTTTGTATATTCCCGGATGGCGTCTATGTACTTCTCTTTCTGAAAAAATGTGTCTCCATTCCCAATGAAATTCTCAGCTTCCACCATCTATATTTCATTTCAGTGATTATCCTTTTCATTATAAGCATTTCTGAGTTCTGCCATTATCTCCTGTGCGCTTGAGACGCTTATACTTCCCCGGCCTATCATAATCTCCGCTATTTTTTCAGCTTCATAGCCCCTGGCTCCTGCGGTAATTGCCACGTTTCTTGCATGAAGGGCCATGTGGCCTTTCTGAATCCCCTCACTGCAGAGCGCCCGAAGCGCAGCAAAATTCTGGGCAAGACCAACAGATGCAAGGACCTCTGAGAATTCAGTGCTGCTGTTCACTCCAAGAATTTTCCGGAATACCCTCACCTTCTGAATAGCACCAGTTGTTCCCCCTACCACTCCCACTGATATTGGTATATTTATTTCGCCGACAAGGTCTCCTGCTTCATTTTCATAGTATCTTGTAAGGGAAAGGTTTCCTGATATGTGGGAATAGGTGTGAGCATTTGCTTCAGCTGCTCTCCAGTCATTCATCGTCACCATGAGGACAGAATCAATGCCATTCATTATTCCTTTGTTGTGTGTTGCTGCCCTGTAGGGATCAATATTTGCCATCTCACATGCTGATATTATCCTCCTCACAACTTCTCTGCCGCCGATCAATGAGGCAGGAAAAACTGCTCTGCTTCTGGCAATTCTCTGTGGTGTCAGATTTGATAGAATGCGCAGATTTACCCTCCCTCCTGTAATTTCCTCTATCAATGGAGCCACTGTCTCACACATTGTGTTCACAATGTTTGCACCCATTGCATCTCTAACATCCACAATAAGGTGTATCACCATGCTTTTTGATGAATCTGACAGAACCCTTATTGCGATATCTTTTGCTCCGGCATTCATTTTGCTGAGTGTCTTGCTTCTTGAGTTTGCGAGATTTATTATCTTTTCTCTGTTCTTCATGATAGAGGATCTTGCATTATCTGCATCACCGTAATCCAAAAGCTGTATCTGGCCAATGATGATTGGTTCACCAGCCTCAGCGGTAAAACCTCCAGTTGATCTGGCTATTTTTGCGGCATTTGAACAAGCTGCAACAATGGACGCTTCCTCTACAGCCATCGGAATCATGTAATCCCTGCCATTTATGACGAAGTTAGTTGCAACGCCAACTGGCAGTTCAAGAGTGGAAAAGACATTCTCAATTATGTGGTCCATAATTTCCATTTTGTCCTTATCATGTTCACGGATGATATCTGCCTCTTCTTCAGTAAGGTCTGAGAATTCTGCAATTTTTCCAAGCCTCTGGTCAATATTCAGATCGTAGAATTTCTCTATCTTTGAGGTCTTTCCCATATATGCCTCATTATAAATGTAGCCTTAAATTCTTCTCACTGCTGTCATCCATTTCAATGCTCTGAAATTTGATGATCCAGTCCATTCTAAAAGATTTATAAGTTTTTGAACGATGATATTTCAATATGTTAAAAGGAAACAGTGTGGTTTCGATCTCAGACATCGGAAAGGATGAGATGTTTGAGCTCTTCAAGCTTGCCGATAGTTATTCCCGGTCGGTTGAACAGAGTCAGAGAATAGATTCACTGCATGGCTCCATCATGGCTACATTTTTCTATGAGCCCAGTACCAGGACAAGGCTTTCATTTGAAAGTGCAATGCATCGTTTGGGGGGTTCAGTGATAAGTGTATCAGAGGCAAAATCATCATCCGTTGCCAAGGGAGAAACCCTGGCAGACACTGTAAGAATGGCAGCTTCTTATTCAGATATTATTGTCATAAGGCATCCAATGGATGGGGCAGCAAAACTTGCAAGGAAATTCTCATCAAAACCTATAATAAATGCTGGCGATGGCTCAGGTCAGCATCCGACCCAGACACTCCTTGATCTGTATACAATAAGAAAGGAGCTGTCTGAGATAGATGGAAAAGAGATTACAATGCTTGGTGATCTCAGATACGGCCGGACTGTGCATTCTCTTCTTCTGGCGCTTTCTGAGTTTGATGTGAAAATCAACCTGGTTTCTCCTCCCCTTCTAAGAGTGCCGCAGCATATACTGGATCAGGTCCAGTCCAGGGTCAGAATAAGGATTACAGAAAACCTCAATGATGTGATCTCAGAGTCCGATGTTCTGTATGTAACAAGGATACAGAAAGAAAGATTCACGGATGAGACCGAATATAACAGCGTTATAGGATCATACATCGTGAATTCGGACATAGTTTCAACAATGAAGAAGAACTCAATAGTAATGCACCCTCTGCCAAGGGTTAATGAAATATCGCCGGAAGTTGATTCTGATCCAAGGGCTGCTTATTTCAGGCAGGCTGCGAATGGAATTCCTGTAAGAATGGCTCTGCTCTCAATGATACTGGGGGGAAAATAATGGACACAACTCTTAAGATCTCAAAGATAAAGGACGGGACTGTCATAGATCATGTTCCTGGAGGAATGGCGTTCAAGGTTCTGGCAATACTCAGGGTGGACGACCTTAATGAGAATTCCATCAGCATTGGCGTAAGGGTCCCAAGTGAGCAGATGGGGCAGAAGGACGTGATTAAGGTGGAAAACAGATACCTTGAGAGGGTTGAGGTTGACAAGATATCCTTTGTAGCCCCTGAAGCCACCATAAGCATAGTGAAAAACTACAACATTTCTGAAAAATACAAGGTAAGGCTGCCTGAGAAGATCGTAGGATTCATCAGGTGCATAAATCCCAACTGCATAAGCAATGCCAGAGAGCCTGTCAACAGTGAATTCAGGCTTATAAGCAGAATGCCCATATCAATAAGATGTGAATACTGTGAGAGGAGTATGTCTGAAAGGGAAATTCTTCAGAATCTTTAGATTGAATTTTACTTCCCCTCTGCATTTTATTTTCTAACACTTTTCAAAAGATGTTTTAACTCAGTTGCTTTTGTTAAATATGCTTAAAGTAGATAACTTCAGAATATTCGACCTTGTAAACTTTTTTCAAATAAATAGAAGTGTGTCTCGAAAGTACTTCGAGTTGCTTGAAGACAACATAACACTATTAGATAGTGAAGTTAACGCTTTTTCAACAGTTGTGAAATTTAATCCTAAATACAGAGGGAGAGGTATTTCAGTGCCATACTCGTTAAAAGATGTCATTGATACAGCTGGAATCCCCACATCCTATGGAAGCAGAATATTCAGCAATCACATACCTCAGAAGGATGCTGAAATTGTAAAAAAGCTGAATTCAAGAGGCCTCATTTTGCAGGGGAAGACAAATACTCATGAATTTGCTATGGGAATTGTTACCCCTCAATGCAGGAACCCGTGGGATACTGCCAGAATCACTGGAGGTTCAAGCGGAGGTTCTGCTGCAGCTGTGGCAGCCTGTTATTCGCCATTTTCAATAGGTACAGATACTGCTGGTTCAATTAGGATCCCATCAGCATTATGCGGTGTTACTGGCTTAAAACCTACTTACGGTCTTTTCTCACTTAAAGGAATATTTCCCGAAGCGCCTTCCTTAGACACTGTAGGCCCAATTACACGGTTTGCATCAGACATTCCATTGATTCTGGAATGGATGGGTGCCGTTAACAGATATAATGTTCCTTTTAGTAGACCAGTGAAAGCAGCCATTCTAGAAGAGTTATTTCTTCAGTCAGAAGACCATGTGAGAGAGAAGATAATGACATTTCTCAGCAGAATGGAACATGAAGGAATAATTGAACTGGAATATGTTTCAATCCCCGATCTTGAAAGGGCAGCAATGGCTGAGGATTTGATTGACAGTGCAGAAAACTTTTCCATTCATAAGCGACTATTTCAGGAAAATTCCGAAATGTATACTGAACTTTCCAGGTTGCAGCTGAATAATTCTTCTGAGATAAAGGCACACCAGTACATTGAGGCCAAAAACTTCAGGGAAATATGGGAAAGAAGACTTTCTGCACTTTTCAGAAGATATGACATACTTATTTCACCATCATCTCCGGATATTGCCCCTCTGCATACAGATGTTAGGGATAAGCAGCCAGATTTCTTTCTCAGGTTCTTGAAATTCACAAGCCCATTCAATCTCAGCTCCTGCCCCAGTATTTCTTTACCCTGCGGTTTCCTGCAAAATATGCCTTTAGGATTACAGATTATTGGGAGAAGGATGAGTGACTTTTACCTCTGCAAAGTAGCATCTGAATTCCAGAAATTAAGTGATTTCCATCTATTTTCTCCGGATATTTTCGGTAAAGCCTATCAAGAAATTGTGGAGCAACTTTTTCATTGATTGGTAGAATATAAACAGGCCTGTTCTTGCCTTCCGATCATCGACCCTTACAGAGTGATGATTTCACGAATATTTTTAATGTTATTAATAAGGGCAGGATAAATCTTGCGTCTAAATAACATATGAGAACGAGCATCGAAATTATATTAACCAAAATACCGTACTATATTTTATGGCAGAAACTCCTATAAATAATGATATCAAATTACAGAAGGGAGCTGTAAGTACCATAAGGGGGGTGTTCCAGTCGTTCTCTTATGTCGGACCGGCCGCTGATGTGGCTATCCTGTTACTGGGAACTGTGGAGTTTTCCCTTGTAGCAACTCCTCTGGCAATTATAGTGGCATGGCTGATTTACGGGTTGTGGATGATTACACCATATGAGTTTTCGAAATTTAAAGCAAATGCAGGAAGCTATTATGCCTATTCTGCGGGTGCAACCCCTTCCGGTACCCTTGGTCCCTTTGCCCTCTTTTCCTGGATGGGAGAAAATTTCTCCGGACAGTCATTTGGAATATTAGGCGTTGCAGGTTTTATATTTGCTATTTCTTCATACATATCTGGTATTCCATACCTCTGGATTGGATTTGCAGTGATCATAACACTGTACATGTTCATACTCCCATACTTAGGGATAAAAATTTCAACAAACTATATGGCAGTCACCGGAATTATGGAACTACTGGTTCTTCTCATCGGGTCCATCATAATTATCATCAAGCTTGGTGTTCATAACACAATAGTTCCATTTGAATTTCCGGCTGGTGCTATAGGTTCATTTTTCTTCGGAATTGTTTTCTCCATCGTGGATTTTACCGGCCTCGGAACTGTAACAACGCTATCAGAAGAAGTGAAAGACTCAAAGAAGAAGGTCAAAAAATCACTGCTGATAGCATGGCTACTGGCAGGACTTGCATTGATACCTGCTTCCTATGCTCTCGTTACTGGTTGGGGATTAAGCAGCATAGGATCTTATGCATCTTCTCCAGATCCTGGTCTCATCGTATTCAAGGAATACCTTGGCCCTGCAGGATTTATACTATTGATAATATTCACCATTAACAGCTATTTCTCCTATGGGGTCTCAAAGACAAATGCAGTTAGCAGAATATGGTATTCCGGTGCTAGAGACGGAGTGATCTATCCTAAGTTCATGGCCAGACTGCATCCGAAACATAAGACCCCGGGAAATGTAATGATGGTCTGGCTGGGAGTATCATTTGTCCTTGACATCATACTTGGTCTCATATATGGGCCTACCAACGCAGGACTGGTATTGCTGACTATGGCTGGTATTGCAATTATTGTTGTGCATATTGTTTCAAACACTTCCCTGACATTATTCAGCAGGAATTATCTTAAAAAGACTGGAGAATCCAATTTCCTACTGCATTATGTGGCACCCACTGTTGCCTCCATACTCGGTCTTATTGTCATATACTTTACCGTGGAATCGAACATTGCAACATACATTTCACAACCCACAGCTATCAACCTGGCCTATATGGTGATCGTGATATTTGCAGTACTCTGGGTAGTCATTGGAGCCACAGCCGTGACACTGTACTACAAATTCAAGAAGCCGGATGTCATAGCAAAAGCGGGTGTTTATGATGCAGAAGTTACAGATTGAGGTGAAAATATGAAAAGTGAATATGTTTTGAGTTACGAAAATGCGCCAGTTATAAATACAGAACTCCCCGGCCCTAAGTCGAGGAAGATCCTGGAAAAGCAAGATCTACTTGAAACTGGATCCAGAACATACACTAAGCAGTTCAGAATGGCCATAAAAGAGGCCAGTGGATCAACCATCAGAGATATGGACGACAATGTTTTTATCGACTGGTTTTCGGGAATATGTGTGCTCAACCTTGGCCATAACCACCCTGTCGTGAAAAAAGCAATGGCCGAACAGCTTGACAGGCTTGTCCATATAAACGAAGTCCCTACGGAAACAAGAACTGAATTCCTGGAGACTTTGAATTCAACACTTCCCTCTGGGCTCAGGAACCATGCAAAGACCATGTTTACTGTAACAGGAGCTGATGCATGCGAAGCAGCCATAAGCCTTGCCCGGCATGTATCCGGGAAAAAGACCGTTGTTGTATTTGGAGGCGCCTATCATGGAGTTGCAGGTGACATTATTTCGGCAACTGCAAATCATCACTATCGTGATTTAGCAGGCATAGACAGGGGGAACTTCTACCATCTCCCATATCCTTACTCCTATAGATTTCCATTAAAAGTCAGAGAGGAGGACATTAGTAAAGCTGTAATTGACCAGCTTGAATATCTGATTAAGGATCCATATTCTGGACCAGGTGCCATAGGGGGAGTAATGGTTGAACCTGTACAGGGGGAAGGCGGATACATCGTACCTCCGGCGGACTTCCTTCCAATGCTTAGAGAGGTGACAGAGAAGCATTCTGTCCCGCTGATACTCGATGAAGTTCAATCGGGAGTGGGAAGGACAGGAAAGATTTGGGCATCTGAACATTCACGCATTTCACCGGATATAATGTGCATATCCAAGAGTATTGGAGGGGGTATACCCACATCAATGATAACATACAGAGAGGAATATGACAGGGAGCTCCCTGGTGGTTTCCATTTCGGAACATACAGGGGAAATCAACTTGCCTTAGCTGCTGGAACTGCCATTCTGAAATACCTGAAGGAAACAGATTTACTGTCCCGTGTCACAAACAAAGGAGAATACATAAAGAAGAGACTGAGTGAGGCAATGCAACTTAGCGATAAGGTTGGAGAGGTAAGAGGTTTAGGTTTCATGATCGGAGTGGAGATGGTGACGGACAAAAAGTCCAGGGAGCCGGATATGGAATTTGCCCAGAAACTCAAGTCTGAACTTTTCAGGAATGGGCTTCTAATGCATACCTGTGGGCACTATTCCAATGTACTCCGACACATGGCCCCTCTAACAATAGAGGATGAACTTATCGACAGAGGAATTGAAATATTTCTGGAGAGCCTTAAAAATCTCTCCTGATTTTTTATGATTTAAATGAGAATGATGAAATTTTCCCCAAGCATAGCTGCAGGTTTGGGGTCCGTAAACTCTATTGGAGAGGTTCTTCCAGAACTATTTAGTCACAAAGACGTTATACTTGTTTCCGGCGAAACTTCATTCAAAATGTTCGGTGAGGGAGTAAAAAAAGCACTGGAATCTCATGATTATCATGTGCATGAAATTGTTTTTCAGTTTACTCCAGACAAGTCCGGGATTGATATTTTGAGAGCCAGAGTTCAGAAAGTAGGAGATGAAAAATACCCTTTGATAGCACTTGGTGGAGGTGTGGTAATAGATCTCTGTAAATACATAGCCAGCGAGTTAGACCGCCATCTTATAGTGATCCCAACACTTCTATCAAGCGATGCGATTGCTTCAGGCTATTCAGTGATATGGAACGAAACAACAAACAGGGCTGTAAGAACAAAATCACCAAACATGATTATTGGGGATTATGATATTCTCAAACGGCAACCCAAGAAGTACATTTCAGCTGGAATTGGAGACATGCTTTCTAAGGTTTCGGCACTCTTCGACTGGAGGTTATCATTCTGGATGGGGGGAGAATCCTATAATGATTTTGCAATGACAGTGGCCAGGTCCACCACTGAGCTATTACAGAGAAGGATAATTGATGTATCGAAGATGAACTACATCGGAATTGAAACACTGTTTCTCTCTGAAGTTACAGACGGATACCTCATGGAGCTGGCTGGGTCTACAAGAGTTGCGGCTGGCAGCGAACATCTTTTTACTTTTGCATTGGAATCGCTTGAACCGGGAGGGCTTCATGGTCTATACTGTGGCCTTGGTACAATCATGATGTCATATCTTCAGTCCAGAGAAAATCTCGATATCCGAGGTTATCTTCAGGCGGGAGGATTGCCAACTAACATACAGGAAGCTGGGATAAGCAGGGAAAATATAATTCGTGCACTTACAGTGGCACACAAAATGAGACCATGGTACACAATTCTTGGAGTTAATGGCTTAAGTGAAGGTTCTGCAGAAAGACTTGCAAGGTATACCCAGATTATAGAATGAAAAAATATTGGGGATTGTTTCACGCAGAAAGCTGATATTTAAGCAACTCTGATGCGTTGGACATTTTGGCTGAGAGTACCTCAACCTTTCTGGCGATTCTTTCATTTATCTTCTCTGGTATAGAGATTCTTGGGAAGCCGTCTGCTCTGAGTTTCTCAGAAACTGTTTGTACGTCGAATATGCTCACATGGTTCGTGAACTTCTTGATTTCTTGGAGCCCTATCTCAGATACCTTGCGTCTTGATCCGGAAACTTTTGCAGGTTTTATTATATAGCTGTAATGGGCTATATTCTTTGATTCAGCAAGTCTCAGGGTCTCCATATGAAGGGCCTGAATAAACTCATTACCGAATTCACTCACTAGGAGAATGGAGTTGGTTTTCTCCAGAGACTCAAAAATCTGCTTTGCCACAATTGAAACATTATCAGCAGTCTCGACATAATCAATGGAAACTGAAGCAGATTCGAGAGTGTTTGACCAGGACTCGTAATCCTCTATTTTTTTTCTGTATTCCAGCTCCTCCTTTGACATTATTGAGACATGCATATCTTCAGGACCTTCGATGACTATCTCACCTTCTTCAGTGTGAGAGGGTTTGATAAATGCTCTCTCATTTTTGAACTGGATTGATTTGTAAACTGTCTTTCTGACCTGTAGAGGCTTTATGTCCTTAAGTATTGAATATCCCGTCAGCCCAAAGCTCAATACCATATTGTCGTTTCTCTCCTGGAAGTATTTTCTTGCCAGCCCTCTGATCTTTCCATATATCTGACTTTCACCCATTATTTCCATATCTTCACCTGTTTCTCTCTACCCTTTTTTCCTTTCCATCTTCCGCGAGGTTCCTCTTCATATCTTCAAAGGCTTTCATTTCCTGCATGAGTTTTGAAAACCCTTCCATCTTTGTCTTAAGTATCCCGTTTACAACCCCGTCAACAAACGCCTTCTCCAAAATTTCTGAAATGGCATCGGTTTTGGATTTGAATATTCCATTTGAAACTGCAATATCTATGAGCTTCTCCAGATTCTCACTGAGTTCAACTGATTGCTTTTTCGAGCTCTCCACAATCACCCTAGAGCGTGAAATGTAGTCAAGTGCAGAGAATCTGATGAATTCAGAGCGACTTGGGAAACGCTCGTTTAACCTGAGAAACTCATCAATCTCATCTATCTCCTCCTGTGAAATGCGAAGTGTTATCTTTGTTTCAAGAGAGTCTTGTTTCAAATGCGTCTTAGTTTAATACGTTAGGAGATATTTAAATTTTCTTATTTGTATGTACATATTTCCAATGAAGTACATTCAAATATGTACAATATAAATACGTAATAATCCCGTATTTTATGGGATTTTATAGCATTGAAAATAACTTGCTTGTTAGAATTGTTCTATTCATATGTACGCACTGTACATTTTAATGTATTTTACTCAATATTAATAATACATTATTTCGGAAACATTAAAGTTATTAGAGGACTGGTGATTTAGAAGAATGGACATTAATGATTATGAAAAATTACTTGCCAAGGCCGAGCCTGTATTGTCAGGCTCAAATAAGAACCAGGACAGGCTTCAGATTCCAGAACCTGATATAATATACGAGGGAAAAGTAACCATTATAAGAAATTTCATGGATATGGTCGAACTTATAAACAGAGACCCAAAGCACATCTCAAAATTTCTAATGACGGAATTTGGGATAGGAGTTAACATAAGCGGAAAGAGACTGATTATAAACAGGAAGATATCTGCGGATCAGATAAGCACAAAGATCAGACAGTATATGGATTCGTTTGTAATATGCTATGAATGCAACTCCCCTGATACCGACATTCAGAAGATTGGCAGGACAAATGTGCTTGTCTGCAAGGCCTGTGGAGCTCAGCACCCCATTAGGATAGCTTCTGAGACTGCGCATGAGGATGAAAAGGTTGAAGAGGGAAAACTCTACACCGTTCAGATTTCCAGGATAGGTGCATCTGGGGAAGGACGGGCGTTCTACAGAGGCTATAATATATTTGTACCAGGAGTAAAGAAGGGTGATGTTGTTAAGGTCAATATAAAGAAGATAAGAAACAACACCGCAATAGCTGAGGTTGTAGACAGATCAACCTGAAATCCTGATATAACCCTAACATGAAAGCGTGGACTACCAGTATAATAGTGGATACCAATGTACTCATTTATTCCATTAAGAACAGGATAGACATTGAAGAGATCCTGCTCAGAAAATTCAGGATAAAGTCCATAATTGTCCCGGACTGTGTTTTAAGGGAGCTTGAAGGTTTATCCTCTTCAGTTCCATTTGCCAGTGGAGCACTCAAGCTTGCCGGCAGATTTGACAGGACACCATCTGAGGGAACTGGGGACACCTGTATATTGAAACTGGCCATAGATAAAGGATTTCCAGTTCTTACTAACGATCTCGGCTTTCTCTCGATTCTGAAAAAGAATGGAGTGGGTTGCCTTACCGTAAAGAATAATAGAGATATCGTTCCCTGGTAGAAAGGTAAACAGGGATATGTTTTATTTTACCTAAGCATAACAGGTGAGATGCTCCGGACAGACGACGGCATTTATGTACTTCTAAAAGCCCTGAAAGCCATTGGGGGAAACAGCAATTCCATCGACATTTCTTCATCAGATCTAGGAAAGGCATTGGGACTGAGCCAGCAATCTGCCTCAAGGCTGATAATTAAGGCTGTTAAAGATGGATACATTGAAAGAGGTATCAGCGGACGAAAGCAGAGAATAAACATAACGGAGAAGGGAATGGGAGTTCTGATGCAGGAATTTTCTGAGCTCTCTATCATGCTCAACCAGCAGGAGAAAGCAATAATCAGGGGATATACACAGAGTGGTCTGGGAGAGGGCAGGTATTATATTTCAAGAAAGCAGTACATAGTTCAGTTCAATGAAAAACTTGGATTTATACCATATCTTGGGACGCTTAACCTTAAGATAGACCCTGACTCTGAAGTTGCCCTGAGAAAACTCAGGAGCATGCCTGGAATCCACATAGACGGCTTCCGTACTGATGATAGAACCTTTGGTGCTGTAAAGGCATTTCATGCAAAAATAGATGGAATAGAGTCTGCCCTGATCTTCCCGGAGAGATCGGTTTACAGTGATGTCATTGAAATCATTTCTAGGGAATATCTAAGGGAGAGGCTCAACCTTAAGGACGGTTCCCTTGTAACGGTTGAGGTAAATCTTTCTGGAAACTGATTATCAGAAATCAACATCGATCTTTTTATCTCTGATTTCTGAAATAAGTTTGTCCCTGCGATTCTCAACCTCTTCCTTTTTTAGGCCGCATTCGTAGAGTTCCTGATATATCTCGTAATTTTCATCAAGAGGGTCTTCACTCATTTTACCCTTGTAGATTCTGCTGAATCCACATGTTCTGTCCCCGTCGAAATCAAGCTTATAGAATGTCTCCACACTAACGTCAAATTCCTTCAGATATGTAATGTCATGATATGAGTCGTCCAACTGAATCAATCCTGGTATTGTATCATTGATTAATATATGAGCTCCATTCCTGTGTCCCATGGCTTCCTCAGTTCCACTATCTCAGTATTAATAATCTCTAGCCCACAATCCTCAATCCTCACCTTACCATCAGTTACTGTCCCAATTTTAAATATGGGGAAATCTTTGAATAGAGCGACAAGTTTTTCCTCCTTGTCCGGGCTGCATTCTATTGCCATCCTGCACCCTCCTTCTGAAAAGAGTTTTGCAATTGTCCTGAAGCCCCCCAGCTGGCTTATATCAGCATCGAAGCCAGTCATGGAGCCGAAGCCCATCTCACAAAGAGTCTGTATCAACCCCCCAGAACTTACATCATGGGAAGATTCGATCAAACCTGAACTGACAGCCTCCAGGTATCTTGAAGAGAGAGTTTTCAGCTCTGAAACATCATACCATGGAAGATTCCTGGATTCTATACCCTGGAACTTTAGAAGCTGGCTTCCTCCGAGATTTCCGTCTGGGGTTCCCAGGATGTATATTGAATTGCCTGGTTTTTTGAAATCTGTCGTTACTGCATTTGCGATATCATCCACTATCCCGACCATCATTATGGTGGGGGTCGGTTTAATATTAAACCCGTTTGTTTCATTGTAAAGACTTACGTTTCCAGCTACAACTGGAAGGTTGAAACTGGAACAGAATTCCGATATTGAGGATGCCACCTGAATGAATGATCCCATGATTTCAGGGTTCTGAGGGTTGCCGAAGTTGAGGCAGTCAACGACGCTGTCAGGCCTTGCTCCCGTAACAAGAAGATTCATGAATGCCTCAAACATTGTTGCATAGGTACCTCCCACTGGATCTATGGCAACCATATCAAATTTGGAACCTGAGGTAAGGGCGAGACCCTTTCTGGATGTACGGACTGGCCTGATCACGGCAGCGTCAGAATGAGTTTCATAATTTGGCATGCCGGAAATAGGCCTTATAATTGTGGAGCCCCTCACAGTGTGGTCATACTGCCTCAGAATGGCCTCTCGTGAACAACCATATGGGGACTTGAGGAATGATAAAATCAGATCCAGCATATTTTCCGGTTCAGTTGGGAGAACATAATCCCTTGATTTCTTTTCGGGCAAAGTATAGTTTCTGCAATAAACTGGGCCGGATGTAAGGAACTCTAAGTCGAGATCAAGAACGACCTCTCCCCCATATCGGATTACCAGATTCTTTCCCTCCACTACGGTTCCAATTATGGAATAACTTACATCCCATAGAGAGAAAATTTCACCTATACGGTCAAGGTTTGAAGGATTTACAGCAAGAAGCATCCTCTCCTGACTCTCACTGACCCATATCTCCCATGGCTCCAGGCCATCTTCCTTCAGTATAACCCTGTCAAGGTCTATTACAGCTGAAACGCCTCCCGAAAGGCACATTTCACCCACAGAACTTGAAAGCCCTCCACCACCAAGATCCTTCATTCCGCTTATAAGACCTGCTTCATTTGCCTCAAGTACCGCGTGAATCAGGGGCTCCTTCACTATAGGATTTCCCAATTGAACGACTCCCCTGTTAGAAGAGGACGAGTCCTTCATGTTTTCAGATGCAAAATTTACACCATGGATGCCATCCCTGCCAGTCCCCCCTCCGCATAAGATG
>JAJZZQ010000034.1 GCA_021797525.1 Thermoplasmata archaeon
CCAAAATTAAGGATTTGAACCCCGAATCCAGAAGAGTAAATGTTTTGGGGAAAGTAATTAGCGTAGGAGAGCCAAGAGCCATACAGACCAGGTTTGGAGAAGAAAAATCCGTTACCGAGGTCTATATCGGAGACGATACAGGAAAGATCATTCTTTCACTGTGGGGAGATCAGGCAAATCAGGCTGCAAGCGGCAAGACACTGCAGATTGATAATGGCTACATCTCACTGGTGAGAGGCCACATGAGACTGAATGTTGGAAAATACGGCTCCATGAAGGAAAGTGATGAGGAGGTGTCAGAAGTGAACGAATCCTTTGACCTCAGTGAAAAGGAACACGAAAACACTTTCAGAAATCACAGAAACTTTGGCGGCGGAAACGGCGGCAGAGGAAGGAGCTACTACGGCGGCAACAACAGGGGCGGCCGTGGCAGAGACAACGACAACTACGATTAATTTCAACAATATTTAATGCGGGAGGATTTACCTCCATCAAGATTTCTTTTTCTGATTTTTGTATATCTCTATTATTTCATGGGTTGATGTAGAATCCTCTGGTTTTTTATCGTTCCGGAACTTGCCAGTAAATCTCGGGAACCTTAGGGCCAGACCTGCATCCTGCCTCAGAACTCCAAATGCACATCTGTGTACTGGACTCAGCGTTATTTCTGCTGCAATTACCTCCATTACAACAGATGGATATATCCATATATCCGGCTCCATATCTGAGACAACTCTTGGGGGTTTATTCTCCATTTTTATGTCTGAGAACATTGCAGGCAGGGCAGCAAGAACATCATCGGTGAACCCTGTTCCAAGCTTGCAGACACTCTCATAGGTGTCTTCCTCTTTGTTGTATACCGCCATTAGAAGAGCTCCATATTTTCCACTCCTTCTGCCGTGCCCATAAAACGCTCCGATAACCACCAAATCGAGTGAGTCATTGAACTCTGACTGGTAATCACGCTTGAATTTTATCCACAGCCAGCCTCTGGCTCCAGCTCTGTATACTGAATCTGGTGATACTTTTTTGGCTACTAGTCCCTCACATCCATCGCTTATGGCCTGCTCGAAGAATTCTGATGCCTCTTTCTCCGAATTCGTGACAAGACGTTTTGAAAGCCTGAAATCATCGTTTTCACTGAAAATTCCTTCGAGGACCTGTCTCCGTTCACCGTATGGTTTTTTGTGTAATGCTTTACCATCGAGGTATAGAATATCAAACAGAAATACAGCGAGTGGGACATCCTTGCTTACCTTTTCAATTTCATGAATTCTTCCCCGTCTCAATGATGCCATCTGAAATGGATACAGTTCCCCGGTCTCAGAGTTATATGGAACTGCCTCACCATCCAGTATACAGCTTTCGCAAGTGAAAGTCTTCCGGAATGCAGCAATAATATCCGGGAAGTTTCTGGTTGTTTCTTCAGAGCCCCGGGAAAATATCCTGATCTCCCCTTTGTAGAGGTGAATCTGGGTTCTCATTCCGTCATATTTGTATTCAAAAGCCGTGTTTCCATCCATCTTTTTAATTATGTCAGAGATTTCTGGAAGCCGCTCAGCAAGCATGACTTTAGCGGGAATCATTGGTGTTGGTCCCATGTTCAGGACTGAATCGACCCGTCCTTTCTGCAACTGAGAGGCAATTTCACCCATGTCAGGGTGAAAATTGAATGCCTCCTCTATCTCATCTGATTTGTCTTCAACTGCAAATGCCTTCGCCAAACCTGAAAGGATTGTTGCATCCGAGACTCCAAGCCTGAGCCTCCCTGTAACTATTCTGGTTATATATAGTGCTTCGTCAGGTGTACTGTTGATTAGAAGCCCCATTATTGCCCTGATCCTGTTTTCCTCGCTCCCCTGCCCCGACAACCTTGAAATAGAAAGGAGATTCTCATGAAGGCTGCTGACAGAAATTTCTTCCATAAATAGAGAACCCTGAGATTTTGCCCCCATGAGAGATTTTGCCACTATCCCGAGGTCTCCATGCCTTGCATATTCTGACTGTATATGTTCCAGGTCTGCTCCAGATACCCTTGAAAGAGCAGATATTATAATTTCGTCTGCTACACCAAGTTCAATCCCCATGTAATCTGGTCCAACTTTTCCCTGGGTTATGTATACAAGAACACGCAGGTCTTTGTCTGCACGAGAAAACATTTCTGCAAGAAGGTCTACCAGCTCCGTCCTCTTTCTTGTTTCGGACATTCTGTTGAAGGTTTCTACAGCTTCTCTGAACAGCACCTGTGATCCAACTCAGATCATGTCCAGTCTAATAAATGGTTCAATCTGGCTCTGATATTGTTATTTCAGTTTCCTTGGGAACATTAAGGGCCGATCTGTTAAGGAATATGAAAGAAACAGCTCCGACAAGGCCCATCAGGCCAATTAGTGACCAGGAAACACTGTATCCAATTACTCTGGCAAATATTCCGAAAATCGTTGGGCTGAATGCACCTATTATGTTCTGGACAAAATTTACAAAGGAGAGGGAAAAGGATATCATCCCTGGATCTTTTATATTTCTGGCCGAAAATGTATAGAGAATGGAAAGTGTATTTACAGTTAACATGCCCAGAACTGCAACCTCAATCAGAATTTCCGTAAAACTCCTTGAATAGCCAAGTAGAATTACAAGGACGGAACACATAATAATTACTGCCACAAACTGAGCGATCTGATGGCGGTTCCTTGCGAATATGTATCCTCCTATTACGCCCCCTGCAAACCCTATGAACAGAAAAAGCATGTCAAGAATGCTGGCGCTCTGAGATGAAAAACCTAACTGGGTCTCAAGATAATAGACAAGGAGCTGTCCAACCACCGTTTCAGATAGAATACCAGAGAGAGCCATTACAGGAAGAATCCATATATTCTTTTTCCTTAGTAGATTTCCAGCGTTCCTGGCTGCTCCCCGAAAGGATGAGGATGTCACGCGAATGTCCCTTAGCACGATGAAATTCTCCAGTGCTAGAATTAGCATTATCATCCCGGCAATATCCAGTGGTGTCCGCCATCCCAGATATATATCAAGAAAATTCCAGCCTATTATCCCTATTCCTGCGCCAATATTGAAGGAGCCATTGAAAAGGCCAACATGAAAAGGATAGTTAGATTCTGGAACTATCTGATGCAGAAGACCCAGAGCAGGAGAGAAGAAGAATGCCGATCCCAGTCCGGCAAAAAATCTTGCAGCTATGAGCTCTGGAAGGTTCTGAGACTGGGCGGTACCTATAACAGACAGGCCAAGTACGGCAATCCCGAACACAGATGTCTTCACATTGCCTATTCTGGATGATAGAATACCTCCGGCCATCTGAAATACAGCCAGACCAATGTAAAAAGAGGTGGTCATAACTCCAAGCGAGACTATTCTCAGATCGAAATTGGATGCGATATAACTCAGGCCAGGGGCTATATTGAACCAGTTCATTCCATAGACAGCACGGCTGAAATTTATTGAGGTGGATCTCACTCTGTAGTTCAATCCCTCGACCATAACGTTCAGCTATATTTATGTGACCGACCAAGATCAGCTGTTATCCTGTCAAGAACAATGTACCTTGACCATTGCTCATCTTCAGCTCGTGAATAGTATCTTTCCTTTGATGTAACGGATAATCTCCGGAACTCAATGCCCGGATATGAGATTTCAGTGAGTACAAGTGGTATTGGCGATGCCGGTTTCCTGGACCAACCCCGGATATTGAATGGGTCTGTCAAAAGACCTTTTGAAACATTTTCAGTGCTGAACCCAACTATATTCCTGATCTGCATCCATACGAAGCTCTTTGCAGTAAAGTCTACTCTCACTGTATTTTCCCCTGTTCTCAGAACCTGGATCTTCTCTATTGTCCGGACTGGATTTCTTGAATCTCTCCTGCAGAACTGATGGAAGTCATGAGTTCCAACAAACATCGATAACTGGGAAGAAAGGAGATCTGGATCAAATTCACCCCTGAGGAAGTAACTGTATGTCTTTCTCAGGCAGTGCCTGGGGTTAGCATCCTCATTCACTTCTGCATACCCGGTGAAGAATATTCCTCTGCAATGGGAATTCAATATGCCGGCAACTTTCTGGGCTGATTCTTCGGTGGATATTTTAAGCACATTCCCTGTTGCGGATACTCCCCTGTCAGTTCTTGCTGCGCATGCAATGCCATCTGCAAGCGAATTTTCCTCGAGAACACTGATTATTGCATCTTCTATGCTGTTGTTGCCATTTCCCCTCTGAAATCCTGAAAAATTATAACCTTCATATCCGAACCTGAGGAAATAGTACACTGCCAGTCATCAGCAAGAATTTAAAATACATTTCATGGATTGCATCGAGTTGATACAGATAGCGGGCCTAGGAGTTTCCGGTTCGTACCTGCTTAACAGGCTTTCCAGTGAAGGGATAGAATGTGAGGGATATGATCCGAGACCTGATGGTTTTCCCGTTCCTTGCGGTTACGCCCTGAATTCTAGGCTCTTCTTCAGGTTCTGTGAACTGGCGTCCCTGGATTCAGAGAAATATATCCAGGTCGTGGCAGATGATGTGATATTCACAAACAGTGCTGGAAAATCCGTACATTTTTCACCGGCAGGCCTGGCCACAATTGATAAAAATGTCTTTCTTGCAGATCTTGTGGAAGATAAAAAACGCCACCATTCCCAGTTGAAAAAGACAGGCAGCGGCATAACTATTGATGCCACTGGTGTCAGCAGGTCCATTCTGGGGCCCGTAGAACAAGATTTCACAATGAGGACTATAGAATACATTTCAGATCCCACGGGAGATTCAGGATTCCGATTCAGGTTCTTCCCCTCTGGATCAGGTTACCACTGGATATTCCCTCTCAAAAGTTTCAGCCATGTAGGAGCAGGATCAGATGATCTGGATGCCATACGGGAATCACTAGAAGGGACTCCGCATAGCCGGGTCCTGTCACGTAACATAAGACTCAAGCCTCTCTTTGATAACATCTCCTCAGGCAATGTTATAGGAGTTGGTGAATCAATAGGGACCGTATCGCCAATTACCGGTGAGGGCATTGTGCCCAGCCTTGAATGTGCGGAAATTCTTTTTCAGATACTCAGGGAAAACGATGACCTTGACACAATTCTTGAAAAGTACAGTGAACAGCTGAGGCAAAGTTATTCCAGATACCTCAGGCTCTTTGATCTCCTCATGAATGTCCGAAACAGCAGGTTGCTGAGCCTTAGAAACTTCGGCGCCCTATCGCCAGCAAGGGAGGATCTGCGGTACTTTGGCATAGAGGCGAGCATTACAAAGATAATAGCAGCACTTCTATGATTTTCTTAGAGTTAAGACTAACAATATACTGAATCTTTCTTTTACATGAGTAGGGTACATATTCAGATGTGATGTTGATAAGGTGTTTGTCTGTATTATAGAACTCCACCGTCAACAGGAATCATAGCATCGGTGGTTGCACCGAATATATCCTCATTGACCAGTGCCAGAAGTACATTTGCAACATGTTCAGGGAGAACCTCTCTCCTGAGCAGGTTTGTTGTTTTATATTCCTCAACGGTCTGGCCTTTTGCTTTTGCTCTTGACTCAAGAACTCCCCCTTCCCAGATCAGGGAACCACGGAACACCTTGTCTGGGTTGATTATGTTAGACCGGATCCCATATTTCCCTCCCTCTTTGGCCACATAATGGCACATCTGCGCAGCCATGGCTTTGGTCGACCCGTATGAGAGCATCTCCGGGCCTGGATGAAGAAGGTTCTTAGTTATATTGAAAACTATGTTCCCGCCAAGGCCTGAATTCTTCATAAGCCTGAATGTCTCCCTGGTCATCAGGAACGTCCCCCTTGCATTAACCTGATAATGCCTGTCCAATTCCTCAGCAGATATGTCAGTCAGAGGTGCGCTTTTAAGTATCCCGGCATTGTTGAAGAGTATATCAACTCCGCCTGACCGGTCAACTATGCTCTGGAAAGCTCTTTTAACATCTTCCTCTGATGATATGTCACACCGAATTCCGACCACTCTTGATCCTGTTTCTTTTTCGATTCGGGAGGCGCTTTCTTCTATCTGCTGGCTGAGGTCAATGGCAAAAACCATTGAGCCATTTCTCGCAAGCGTGTGTGCAGCAACATATCCGATCCCGTTCGCCGCACCTGTCACAACTGATATCTTACCCTGGAGAGGCCTTGGGACAAATTTCTTCAGTTTAGCCTCCTCAAGAGGCCAGTACTCCATCTCAAACGATGCTTCCCTTGATATGAATGAATGCTTTGAAAATCTGGAAGAGGCAAGATTCACCTTGAAGGAATGGATGAACTGGTCCACTATTATTCTGCATTCTTTCCAAGTGGTGGCTGCTGTAATAATGCCAAATCCCTGTATTACAATGATAGGAGGAAATGGATCGTGCATGGGATACTTTTCGCCGATGTATTTTTTGTATTCCTGGGTGTAGTTATTCAGATAACTTTCAATCTGTGAATCAATATCTTCTATTGAGGATACGTAGAGATAATCATACTTGGTCCTTATCAACATGTCCGGTGTGGCTGGCCCGGCATTCCAGAATTCTTTAGCCTCTTTCGTCCTTGAGATAGTCAATGCTTCTTCCCCAGTCTCGATTAACAGAACTTTTTTTGACTTTTTTGAAAGAATTCCCCTGAGATGCGGTATGGCAGCCATGATGCTTTCACGATCAGCAACAGGATATTGTGGACTCATGCTGAGATCTCCGCATTTTTTCCTGAGTATGGATCCTGCCTCATTTATCAGTTCCATGTGCTTCTCATAGCTCTCTTTTCCAGTGTTTCCAAAAGTGAACAAACCATGTTTACGCAGAATAATTCCTCTGGTATTTGGAGGAAGATTCTCAACTAGATCCATAAATGCACGGGCCAGTTTGAAACCTGGCTGATAATAAGGCACTATCACGGTCCCCGGAAATAATTCCGTGATCTGGGAATCGGTGAGGTCCGTATTGGTTATGGATAGAATGTTGTCTGCGTGAGAATGAACAACGAAGCGATATGGAATGAATGCGTGCATGAATGTCTCAACACTAGGTGATGGCTGAGATGGGTCCAGCATACTTTTTTTCAGATAATCCGCCATTTCAACATCGCTCATTTCCCTGATCTTTTGAGCAGCCAGAAGATCATCCATACGAAGTGCTGTGAATCCGGACTCGTCTATTTTAGCAAGGTCCGAACCTGAACCCTTGACCCTTAAGACCTTGACGCTCCTTCCAGTATGATCATATTCCTCAGTCTTTACAGAGGTATTTCCGCCGCCATGAAGTACCACATCTGGTTGCACCCCAATCTTCCTTGAGAAATCAACACATTCCTTTAACAGTTCAGAATTAGCCGGATGAGGACCAGAGCTCATAAATGGGAATAGAGAGTGTTTATAAATAAATTAGGAGAAATTCTGATTTATCCTATAAGTTCTATAGATGGCCTTCCTGGCCATGGATTGGCCCTCTTGGATCTGCTGACCTCACTTCTTACATCGATCCTGCATGAAAAGATATTTTCCAGATATTCCTTTTCGGATAAAATTAGATTCATCTCATCGGATATCTCAAGTGAAATATTCTTTTTATTTTTCATAAAATCAGGAATCAGATATTTATGGTCATCGGGAACCTTGGATGGCCCATCTTTCATCATTACAGCAGTCGTTTCGAATATCTCTTTCGGAGCCACGTTAATTCTTATTTCCAATGGTTTTATTCCAGTTGCCTTCGATATTTCCCTTATGTCCGATATCAGTTTTTCTATGTAATTTTCCCTGTGAATGGGTGATTGATCCATCCCATCTCCTGGAGGGATGTAGCGTTCCTTGCTTACAAAACCATGGTTTCCTGCCTTTTCCCATAGCTCCTCGCATGTATGGGGAATCACAGGAGACATTAGCACAAGCCAGTCCTTTATGATCTCACGCAGTGCTACCATGATATTTCCACCCCTGGCCTCAACATGTTTCAGATCATTGAGGACCTCGTAGAATACAGAAATGTAAGCACCCCTTATATCATAACGATCCATCTTTCTGATATAATCGCCTGCATGATTGTAGAATGAGACCACGAACCATCTCTCAACGTTACCCATTTCAGTAACACCAGGATCTTTGAATGATTCCACCAGAGAGACAAAGCTATCATACTTCTTTCTGACCGTGGTTATGTCTGTCTCATTCCAATCCAGTACTGAAGTAGTTTCTGAGTTAATCGCAGAGAACAGGCGGTAAAGATCAGAGGAATAGTTATTTGCTATCTTGAGAAGTGATATGGCATTTCCCTTGCTCTTGGAAATTTTTGCACCTTCAGAAATTACAAGCCCTGAGATAACTATCCCCTTTGGCCAGTCCTTTTCAGTGAAAAGCGCAGCATGGTTCATGATATAAAATGCAAGATGATTTGTAATGTGCGGGCTGGTTGTCATACGCACGTCCACTCCATACCAGTATTCCTTGGAATTTCTGGCTTCGCGAATGAGATCCATAACCTCTTCCCCATAGGAATGCTTTAGCGATGCTCCAGTGAAGATGTTCTCAATAATATCTTCAGGAAGTTTATTTCCCAGTTTAGTGTGAATCTCACGAAGCTGTCTGGCACAGGTATAAACGATGGGATAAATAGTCGAGTCTGAAAGGGATTCTATTGTCCACCTCTCATCAAATGGGAGTTTTGTGCCTATTCCTCTTCTTCTTGCGCATGGCCGTTCCCTCAGCCAGTCAATAATGTCATGCATACCATCCCTGTAGTGAGATGGTTCGAAAAGCATGTTATTTACAAGAGTGTGAGATTTTTCCTTAAGCCATGGGATTGAGTAATCAATAAACCACTGATCCTGCAGGACTGCGACAACTACCTTTGATCCCCCTCTTGTTTCAGCTTTTCTGGATGTTTCGTAAAGTATGAAGGCAGATTCTTTAAGCAGTCTCTCTTTTATGCTCTCCCTGGCCTCCTGGACTGACATACCGGAAAATTCTGCGTTACTATCATCCATAATTCCAGAATAGAATTCCTCCCTGTAGAGAATGGCAGTAGCCTCCTTGATGCTATCAGAATCTGAGAGGTTATGGATTTTCTTCAGTTTAACAAGGTTCTCCACAGTCAGACCTTTCCCTTCTGGAAATTTAATTATTCTAATTGGTTCGATGCTGGAACCGAGATCCCTCAGAGCGACATAATCCCAAACAGAATGTCCGGGGACAGAATACACGGCCCCTGTCCCGTTTTCCGGGTCCACAAAATTAGAAGGAAATACAGGTACCTTCTTGCCTGTGACAGGCACAGTAAATTCATGATAGAGAATTCTATCTTTTTCAACTATTCCCAGATCCTCTATTTCTGGATTCTGAAGAATCAACTTCTGGACAGTCCCCTTTGATACGGCAATTTTTTCACCCATATAATCTATTAAATGATATTCCTCACCCGGGTTAATCCAAAGGTTTGTTATACCAAAAATGGTCTCTGGCCTGAGAGAGGATGCTACTATTCCAAACTCCGCGCCTCTGAAAATCACTGCTGTGAATTCTTCAATCGAAACCTTGTCTGTGTCACCATCCTTGATATCGTCCTCTCCAACTGCATTCTGATCCTCGATGCTGTATAGAATTGGATATCTGCCCTGCTTTATCAGTCCGAGGTCATGAAGCCTCCTGAACTGCCATTTAACTACCTCCTGGTAGAAAGGTTCTGCTGATGTGAATCGCCTTGACCAGTCTATAGAATAACCCAGTCCACGGAAATCTTTTACTATCCTGTCTGAGAAATACTGGGCAATATTTTCAGGCTCATGGAACTGATCAAGATATTGGCCAATCCTATTTTCATTCTCATATTCCCTTAAGTATTCCGTATACTGTTTTATTGCTTCTTTGTCACCTCGCCTGAGCCTCTCAGAGTATGCCAGTATAGGGGTACCACTCTGGTGAAATCCCATAGGAAAGAGCACATTGAATCCCATAAGCCTTCTGTATCTCGCTACAACATCTGCAAGAGAATACGTTCTCCCATGTCCAACGTGGAGAGAACCATTAGAATATGGCCATGGCACCGTTATGAGAAACTTAGGCCTGTCTGGTTCTACAACAGGTTCGAAAATTCGTTCCTGTCCCCATCTTTTCTGCCACTTTTTCTCAATTTCCGGACCCATGATCACTCATCCATTATCAGGACAGCAGCAGAAATTACTGTTGTCCATTCACCGGGTTTCATGACAACAGCAGTGGAGCATATATTCTTGGTTGTAAGTATACGATCCTGCAAAACGTATTCCTCTTTCTTTCCGTCCCAGACCAGCCTATCGGCCATTCCCATAGTACTTGCAAGCATTTCTGCAGCAAGTTTCTCAGCAAAGAAACCGGCAACCTTTTCCGTTTCTCCATAGCTGTGATGTTCGCTGAGATATCCCCACTTGCTCCTGTCAGATGGAAGTGCGTATCCAATGGCAGCGGACATCATTCTGTTAAGTTCGTTAGAGGAATTCCTTGCCAGAACTGTGAAAATTATCTGGCCGGGATGTAAAAGTTTTAGGCCTTCTGCCGGCGTAACTACCTCAGCATATGGAGGAAAGATTGAACTGATGCTTACAAGATTGAAAGGGGCTATCCCCCCATCTCTAAGAGCCTCTTCAAAAGACTGAAGCTGGCTTTCACCTCTGCCTACACCCCTTGTAAAAAATATCTTGTTTGGGACAAATGAAGTCATTTCACACTTCATAGTAATGGAATTAATTATGTTTTTCCAACCATGCGCTCAAAGATCAAATATAATCTGTCCCAATCCTTTCTCTGCATCGAAACCTATCTGGTGGTATGTTGGTGCTTTAGGGATGTTCGCATATCCACTCACTTCTGAAAATATATAACCCTCAAGTTTGAATGAAAGATGTCCTGAAGTTGGCATGGAGGCGTTTAACAATTTCTTAATGTAGAAATTTTCACCTTCTAACTGCTCTATAAAAAGCGAAGCGAATCTATAGAGCATGTCGGTGTAATCAGTGAACCTGATCTCACCATCATATGTTCTGTAAACTGGATTAATTAAGGTAAATGAGGTTAGATTGGCCCATGCCTCAGTAAATGAGGATAGAAGTTCTTCAATGTCGGATCCGGAAAATGCTATCTGAACATCAGCAGTATGATCAAGAATTTTGTATGACAATTTAAAATATATTAAAAAGAGGGAAAAAAAGATTACTCAGGCTTTTCTGATGAAATAACCGGGATTGGTTCGTCGAGATTAATCCCTATTTCATCTTCTCTGAGTTTTCTTCCTATGCTCTGCTCATAGAAGGATATGATTCTCCTCTTGTCCTCCTTTGTGTAATCTCTGAAGTATTTATCCTTCTTGAGTACCTTTCCAGTTCTCTCCTCGTAAGTTCTGGCAGGGATGGAATACTTTCTCTGTGTAGCGTCCCTGTAAAGCTCTGGGATAACGTTGAAGGCGCAGAATGGAACTACTCTTCCATCAGGCATAGCGTAGTGTATATCGCATCTCTCTACCCTGTCTACGTCGTATGTGTATGGATCCATAAAGTGCATGAATCCAATGAACATGCTCTTGTAGTGGAAGGCTTTGAGACCGTGGTAGTCGCCCTCTGTGAAAGCATTGTATACCATATCCTTCAGTTTGAAGTCTTTTGGGGCCTTGTCATAGTCGACAAACTTTCCGATCTTCATCAGAAGTTTCGGTACAGTTATTGCTTTGCTGATTCTCTTGAAGTTTGAGTTCTTTATTTCGTCAGCGAGTTCTCCGATGTACTCGAACATACCAGGCACGTCAATGAATCTGGTTATTGGCGTAACCTTGTCACCCTCCTTGAACAGGTAAGTACCCATTCCGCAGGCGAAGTGTATGGAAAGCTTGTACATCTCCTTGCCTTTGAGTTGCTCTACGAAGTCAGAAACCTTTGCAGTTGATGGAACAGTGAAGAAATCTTCTCTTCCTATCATTCCGTCTGTCTGCTGTTCTATCTTCTTTATACAGCCAGGTATGGTAACTCTCTGCTTCTCCCTCATTCTGTCTGGCATTCTGCCTACAAGACTTACAGGCTGGAAGTTTACGGCTCTGACGACATCGATGTTGGAAAGACCAAACCTTATCATGTCACCAAGGTACAGGTCATTTACACCACCTATTACAGTTGGAACCAGAACGACACCGAGAGGCGCTTTCTTGTAATTCTCAAGAGCAGCAGGTATTTCCCAGAAGTTCTTTGGATTGGATCTGGGGGTCGGGCCATCGAAACTTGTGTAAATGACATTTGAGCCTGCTTCCCTGATCTTCTTTGGGAAGTCCGGATCAAAGGCAGATCTTATACTGTTTGTGTTCAGCTGGATATGCTCGTATCCCTCTTCTCTGGCTATCTTGATTATGTCAATTATGTCATCCCTTATAGCAGGCTCACCGCCTGTTATCTGAACTGCATTTGCCCCTACAGGTTTCTCGTTCCTCATTCTTCTTAGCATCATTCTGACCTGATCCTGTGTTGGCTCATATATTGGTTCGTTCTCCTTTGCGTAGAAGAAGCAATACCAGCAGGAAAGATCGCAGCGGTTTGTAACTACAACATTGCCAAGACCAGTGTGGGATTTATGTTTAACACAAAGACCGCAGTGTGTAGGGCAAACAATTTTTGATTCGAGGTATGCAACGTGAGGATTAAGGATCTTTACTCCCGGGTCCAGCCATTTTTTGGCCTCCTGGTACATTTCATAGTCTTCCCAGTATTTTTCTTTTGTAACTCCGTGTTCCGAGCACTCCTTTATGAGTTTCACTTCACCGGCATTCTCGTACACAACAGCAGGTATCCTCATCTGGTCAAATTTTTCGTCATCAACACAGATCGGACAGAGACTCTCTGTTACTCTTATAACCATCATGTCAGGGGTTA
>JAJZZQ010000010.1 GCA_021797525.1 Thermoplasmata archaeon
GGTTGTGTCCGGAAAAAAGGATTATATCAAGACGATGATCAGAGCCTATCGGAACATACCAGAAAGATTCAGTGTTTTGAACATGGTTTCAGACATAGAAAGGGGAGTCGTGATTGCAGAGCTTGAAATACGCTCAAGAAGATCAGTTGATATATTTGAGTTTGAAAATGGTCTGATAAAGAGAGAACGTGAGTACTATGACGATACCCTCTGGTTGGAATCCGAGGATAAACCTTAAAAAATTCTCGAATCCGGGGCAAACTTGGTATAAACTATGCTAACAGAATGGACCGGTCGGGATTTGAACCCGAGGCCTCCTGCTTGCGAAGCAGGCGATCTACCGCTGATCTACCGGCCCTTTTAGCAAAGGTAATTCTACCAATTGCTTAAATAACTAGGTGATATTTTACTCCATGTCTGATGAGTCAAAGGCTGAGGCTATCAAGCCTAGGGAGTATCAGATAAACCTCTTTAATGTTGCCAGGAAGAGGAACACCCTAATTGTTCTCCCAACAGGCCTTGGAAAGACTCTGATAGCGGCCATGGTTGCAGAGGATGTTTTAAACAGGGGAGGGAAAGTAATCTTCATGGCTCCAACTAAACCACTGGTTTCACAGCATATGGAAACATTCAGCAAATATCTCAACCTTAAGCCGCCCGATATATTTTCATTCACCGGCGAAATTGATTCAATGGACAGGAGATTTTACTGGACAAGAAGCAGGGTGATCGTCTCCACACCACAGGTGGTATGGAATGACATGAAACGCGGAGACCTTGACATATCCAGTTACGGCCTTCTTATATTTGACGAGGCGCACAGGGCTACTGGAAACTACTCATATGCATTAATATCCAGAAAATTCCTTGAGACAAGGAGCCGGTTGACTCTTGCAATGACCGCAAGCCCCGGAGGCTCCAGGGAAAAACTAGATGAGATTAGGGAAAACCTCGGGATAGAGGAGGTTCTCATCAAATCTGAGACGGATCCGGATGTTTCTCCCTATGTTGGAGGTATCACAGTGAAGACAATCAACCTGGACTTGCCTCCGGAATTGAAAGATATAGGAAAAATACTCAGATCTATAATGGATCCTATACAGGAAAAGCTTAGGCAGGCCGGAATCATAAGATATAACAGGGCTTCCAGGAAGGAACTGGCTTCAAAGGTTCCGCAGCTGGTAGAGAGAGCAAAGGCCGGGAATCCTGCCCTTTTCAGCCTTATTCCATATGTCACAGCTCTGATAAGGCTTGACTATGTTATGGAATATATAGAGTCGCAGGGTGCATCAGTTGCCTACCAGTATCTTAAGAACATTCTGGAAAGCGAGGATAATTCAATTAAGAGGACAGCCAGGATACTTGAGAAGAATCCGGCTACAATGGATCTGCTCAATTCACTTGAAAAGGCTTCCATGGACCAGGATTCCAACCCTAAGCTTTCAAAGGCTCTTCAGCTATGTGAAGAGAAGATTTCATCCAATCCTGAGTCAAGAATAATCATATTCACCCATTTCCGTAAAACAGCATCAATTGTGAATGATTATCTTGAGAAACATTCAGCTCTAATAAGGCCTGTGAAGTTTGTAGGGCAGGCCTCGAAAGAGGGTGACGCAGGGATGAGCCAGAAGGAGCAGGATGAGATACTCTCAAAATTCCGCTCCAATATTTATAATGTGCTTGTTGCCACTTCCGTGGCAGAGGAAGGCCTTGACATACCTTCCACAGATCTGGTTATATTCTTTGAACCAGTGCCGTCAGAGATCAGAACAATACAGCGGCGAGGCAGGACAGGCAGGATGAGGGCAGGGGACGTTTACATCCTCATGTATTCAGGCACGAGGGATGCCGGATATTACTATTCAAGCAGAAAGAAGGAAGCAACAATGGGCAGGAACATAGAAAGGACCGTGGCAAAGATAGAAAAAGACACATCTAGAGCTAGAAAAGAACCAACAAACCTGGATGACTTTTTCTGACTTTTCAGTTGAACTGGCTCCCTATGCTTGCTAGCCTTGCCAGGAGGGCATCCATCTGTATCAGATCTGTGGCCCCTTCCACAAGCCTGAATTCAGCCTCACCAAGTGCCATTATTACCTGAAGCTTCTGCTTTGGAGGAACTTTCTCCCTTCTTATTGAACTGTGCAGGCCTTTTATTATATCTATACCGGACAAACCACGGTCTATGACCATCTGGTCAAGGTCCTCCCTTGCCTCATCGAAGGCACCAGAGAGTGCCTTGGAGAGGAGCATCCTGAAATCCTTCGGGTTTGCCATACCTGCGATCTCGTATATTCTTGCAGCACTGATCTCCCCGGAATTGCTGATTGTCTGAAGCACGTTGAGTGCCTTCCTCAGATCTCCTTCGGAAATTGAGTATATTGCTTCCATAGAATCTTCGCCGAGTGTGAATCCCTCATCTTTTGCTATCTGTTCAAGCCTGGCTTTCATCGAATTATAGTCTATGGGCTTGAACCTCATAACCACAGTCCTGGACTGGATTGGGAGAATAATCTGGGAAGAATAGTTGCAGGAAAATATGAATCTTGTAGCTGACGAATAAATTTCCATAGTTCTCCTGAGTGCAGCCTGAGCCTCCTGTGTGAGCTGGTCAGCCTCATCAAGGAATATTATCTTGAATCCCAATGGATTTGAAGGCCTTATTCTTGCAAAGTCCTTTACGTTCTCTCTGATGACATCTATCCCTCTTTCATTTGATGCGTTGAGTTCAAGGAAATTCTGTCTCCAGTCCTCGCCAAAAAGTTCCATGGCTATTGCTATTGCTGTTGTTGTTTTTCCAGTTCCTGCAGGACCGGCGAATATTAGGTGTGGAAGTTGCTTATGATCCACGAATGATTTGATCTTTCTTATATTTGCATCCTGTCCGACTATCTCTGAAAGTTTTGATGGCCTGTATTTCTCTATCCAGATGTCAATCATTTTATGTCTCCAGACTTTTATGCGGGAAATCAGGGGATTTATTCCGAATCATGGAACCCTATTCCTGCCTCTTTATCCTTGAAATCATTTATTATGAAGTCCCTTTTAATTTTTGCTTATAAATCCATATCAATGCTTTCAATATCCTTCAGGGAAGTTTAATCATAGCATTGATTATACAGAGGTATGGGTCAAGTTCCTCGCATAGTTGTAATGGCATCCGGGGAGGGAACAAATTTTCAGCGAATCGTTGATTCTATCTCAGATGGTTCATTAAAGGCAAGGATAATTGCTCTCATTTCCAACAGACCGGATTGCGGCGCTGCAAGAAGGGCGAAAGAATATGGAATACCCTCCTATCATTTCAGCTGGAAATCAGAGTCAGATTCCAATTTCAGTAACCTTTCCTCGCATCTTCTTAACTTAAAACCTGATCTGATAGTTCTTGCTGGGTTCATGAGGATACTTCCTCCAGAAATAATATCTGTGTTCAAAATGAAGATTATAAATACACACCCCTCACTTCTTCCATGCTTCGGAGGAATGAATTTTTACGGAGAAAAAGTGCATAGTGCCGTCATAGACAGCGGCGCTAAATTCAGCGGATGCACAACGCATTTTGTCACAGGTGAGGTGGATGGCGGCCCAATAATTTCACAGGCTGTTGTTCCCGTCTTAGACAGTGACTCCCCCCAGTCTCTGGCAGAGCGGGTAAAGGAGGTGGAGCATCAGAACCTTATTTCAAGCGTTAAACTGGTTCTGTCAGGGAATTTCAGGGTTGCCGGCAAGAGAGTCGTGAGGCTTTAAACATTATCAGGAAGATTGCTGTGGTCAGGAGATGGAGGTGGATTTTTCGTCCTCCAGCGATTGTATGCAACCAGCAGGAATACAAAGGCAACAATGCCCATGAATATTTCATAAAGCAGGGCTAGACTTGTTGGGGCTTCCATTGCTGAATTTACTATATAGAGAGAAGTAAATCCATTGAAAAGCCAGTGTATGGGTATATCCATGTAAACACCAAATTTAAGGAACCCCACGGCAAGGATGACAGCCACAGGAAGTACAGTTATTATTTTTCCCCAGCTCCAGAGGCCGTATGCTTCGTGTGCGTATGCGAATAGAATGCTGGTGGCAGCGATCATTATATAGTCAACCTTTCCGAATTTTTCACCATATTTTCTTCTGACATGCCCAGGAATGAAGAACACCTTTACGTAGTCAACCCACGATTCTGGGTGATACCTTCTGAGCAGGACCACAGCCATAAGGCCAAGAGGTATGATCCTGAATCCAGTTTCCTCAGCAAAGGGTGCATATATAAGGGAAAGGTAAGTTTCAAACGGATGTTGTTCCAGTGATGTCTGAATAGAGGTACCCCCTATAGGAACCCCTAATGCTTCCAGGATGATTGTGAGAAAGAGGGTAATGGTGAGGCCGAATGCTGCCATAGCAGCGTAGAACTGAACTGGCGAGGAAAGGAACCCCTCACCCCTCCACTTTATGCTTACATATATCATGGCCCCGAAAAAAAGAAGATAAAGCACAAAGACAATGGGGTAGAGATATAAATCACTCAATATATGTATGGGGACCTCAAGAAGCAGGATGAAAAAGTATGGGTAACTTACCTGTGAAAAATGGCTGATCCACTGAGGTGAGTATATACTATAAATTGAGATCAGGAGAAACAGAAACGCTACTGCCCATCCTATGTAGAAGACTACTTTAAAGAATAAGTCGCCAGGAAAAGCCCTTTCCAGGGTCTCTGTTTCAGGCATGCAGCGTCATGCAAACAAATGGATAAAAAATTTTGGTGAAGTTCAGTCCAGAACGAATTTGTAACCATATTCTATTATTCCGGACTTCCCTTCCTGGCTTATCTTTCGGAATGCTGAGTGGACCCTGCCCCCTATCTCCACTTCACCTGGATCGCAGTCCACAATCTGACCGGTTATTGAAGGCCCCTCGTCAAGTTTGATGATGGCAAGGACATATGGCCTCTGCCTCGTGAACGCAGGAGGTGCATCATGCACAACCGTGAACGATTCAATCTCGCCCTTTCCACTGAGTGTGAAGGGCTTCATTTTCCCTATGGAATCTCTGTGGCAGATTGGGCAAACATCTCTTGGCGGAAAGTAGACTCTCTGGCAGTTTCCACACCTGTGAGCTACCATTCTGTACCTGTGTTCAGATTCTCTCCAGAACCTTGACAGCTCTCCCATCTACTCACCCCCCAGAATGTGGACAACAGAATTGGAGCCTGTCCCACCCATATTATGGGTCATGGCAACCTTTGCCCCCTTTACCTGTCTGTCTCCTGCTTTTCCCTTGAGCTGGTTGTAGGCCTCCACCAACTGGCCTACTCCTGTAGCGCCCAGAGGGTTGCCTTTCGCCTTCAATCCTCCAGAAGGGTTTACAGGGATAGATCCCTTAAGTGAGATCTCCTCGTACACCAGATTCTTAGCTTTTCCTCTTTCAGCGAATCCCAGTTCCTCAAGTTCAAGAAGGCCATAGATGCTGTATGAGTCATGAAGTTCAACCAGGGAAATGTCACTGTTTTTAATTTTGGCTTTTTCAAGTGCCTTTCTGCCTGCCATCTTAGCTGAATCAAGGCTGTAGAGGCTCTTTCTGCTGTGTACTGCCAGGTAATCCTGTGCATCTGCAGATGCCAGTATTTTTACCCCATCGATTTTGTTCCTTTTAACATATGATTCGGATGCGAGTATCACCGCTGCTGCACCATCACCCATGGCACTGCAGTCCATTAGATTTAGAGGCTCTGCAATGTCAGTTGCCTTCATAGCTTGTTCAAGGGTTATCTTGTTTCTGTAATGTGCATTTGGGTTCAAGCTTGCGTTTGCATGGTCATTTACAGATACCATAGAAAGGGCTTCCTTCTCCACATTGAAATCATTCATGTACCTCCGTGCGGTGATAGCTGCAAGTGCAGCCGGAGTGGCTCCGAAAAACGCTTCCCATTCCCTGTCCAGGACAGAGCTTGTCAAATCAAGAAGTTCCGAACCAAAAATATCTGTCATCTTCTCCACTCCTCCAACCATGGCAACATCAAACTCTCCTGATTTTATTCCAAGGTAGGCCTGCCTCACTGCTGCCCCTCCAGAAGCCGTGGATGCCTCTATCCTTATTGCAGGAATATGGTATTCTGCAATTCCTGCGAAATCAGCAAGAAGGTCACCTATATTCTCCTGCCCGCTGATAATTCCTGCCAAACTGTTGCTGCCGTAAAGCACCTGTACATCCTTCGAAAATATGCCTGCATTTTCTATTGCTCTCAGTCCTGCCTCAACAGCCAGTTCCCTCAGAGACTTCTCCCAGAGTTCACCGAATTTTGTCTCTCCTGCACCTATAATGTAAACATCACTCAATTCCTTCACCCATCACAATTTTTCCCTTGTTTTTTGCATAAAGAGCATAATCCAGCCACCTTATATTGCTAAGCATCTCCTTTATTGTTGGAGCTGCATTTCTGTCAAATTCTTCAATTCTATCTGTAACTGTTAAGTCAAAGGCATCTGAACCTGCGCCTGATCCAAAGGAAACTGCAAGTATTCTGTCCCCTGCCTTGGAAATATCGAGGATAGAGGAGAGGCCAGTCATTGTCGCGGCAGAATATGTGTTGCCGATCACAGGTGTCAGAAGGCCATCCTTTATCTGTTTGTCATTAAATCCAAGGGTCTTTGCCGCCCTTGAAGGAAACTTTCCGTTAGGCTGGTGAAAAACTGCATAGTCATAGTCTTCAGGTTTCGTTTTCATCTTTTCCATCATATTTCTTGCAGCAGAAAGAGTATGTCTGAAGTAAGCAGGTTCGCCTGTGAAACGTTCACCATGGGTAGGATAAGGTTGGCCCTCCCTCCTCCAGAAATCCGGGGTGTCTGATGTGACAGACAGGGTGCCGTTAATCTCTGCAATTGTGTTTTCCTTTCCAATTATCATGCATGTTCCTCCTGCAGATGCAGTATACTCAAGCGCATCTCCGGGTGCTCCCTGTGAGGTATCTGCACCTATGGCCATACCATATTTTATATATCCAGCATCAACCATTGCCTTTACATTCTGCATTCCTGCAGTTCCTGCCTTGCAAGCAAATTCGTAATCGGCAGCGAACAGGGAGAAATTTGTGCCAATAGCTGCAGCCACTATAGTGGCCGTAGGTTTAACGGCATAAGGATGTGATTCCGATCCCACATAGATTGCACCAATTTCGTCCGGTCGGACTTTAGATCTCTTCAGTGCATTCCTGGCGGCCTCAACAGAAATTGTGGCCACATCCTCGTCTGGAGCCGGGACAGATTTGCTCAATACGTATATCCCATTCTTTATGGAGTCAACGTCCTCCCCCCATACCCTTGCGATTTCCTCTGGCTTTATCCTAAATCTGGGTATATAGGAACCGTAACTTACTATTCCTGACATAATGTACTGTCAGTCGTAGGAGATATTTAATAATTTCACGAATCGGCATTAGACATATGCCGATTAATTTACCGCAGGCATTGAAAATTACTTCTGAACAAGAAATGAAACATTATAAATATGCACAAATAATTACTTGAAAAGGGGAACAATGGCTGGACTAAATGTGAACGAGCAGAAGGTTTACGACGCGATAAAGAAGCTTGGCGCTACATCAGAGGATAAGATGAAATCCGCCGACGACATCATGAAATCTGCCTCAGTGGGTAAAGCTATTGTAACAGCAGCCCTTCAGTCTCTGAGCCAGAAGGGTCTGGTTAAGAGGGTTGCCAGACAGAAAAGTGCAGGTTATTACGTTACAAAATGATGGAGTTTTCTACTTTTATTTCATAGAATACGTTTATATTTTAAGAAGTCATATTATCTTCCCTGAGCTTCCTGCATATTGACATACATAGGAATATGACAGGAAAATCAGATATAGTGGGAGTGCGTATTAAAGGGTGAAATATGACATCGCTTGTGCTTAATGTCGACAGGGACAATGACTACGGGGAAAAAGTAGGCATTGAAGGCCCAGTCGTTGGTTACGAGAACTGTTATAAGGCGGCCTTAAAGCTTATAACTTACGACCCTGAAGACTCGGATGCCAACGCGCTTTTTGGAGCCATTAAGCACTATGAAGAACTTTTCAAGAAAGGGGAAAGCGTTGAGATCGCCATGATCACTGGCGATTCAGATGTTGGGCCGGTTTCTGATGAAAAAATAGGCAAACAGCTTGATACCCTATTTTCAGAGGGAGGAATTGATGATGTCATTCTGGTCACTGACGGGGCCGAGGATGACTATATTGTTCCACTGATCCTTTCAAGAAGAAAGATAAGGTATGTCAACCATGTAATTGTAAGGCACAACCAAAACATTGAATCAATGTATTATTACATTGTCAAGGCTCTTAAGGACAAGGGCCTGATAAACAAGTTCATAATCCCTCTGGGTCTCATACTTCTAACATACGGACTTGTATCTTTCGGTTTCTCTGTATACGAGGCAGTTACTAAGGCTTCAATTCTAAATCCAGGAAGTTTTGCAGTTACTCTGGTCACAATAGTTCTTGGAAGCTATATGGTGGAAAGAGGATTCGAAATTGGGAAATCACTGAAAAATCTTCTCCTGGCAGTAAGGGATTATGCCCAGGAGACGAGAGTGGTTTTCCTCTCATATGTTATATCTGCAAGCCTTATTTTTGTTGGAATTGCATCAAGCTATGTCATAACATCCGCGGATCATGTGACTCCACTTGATGGAGTACTGATATTTTTGTCACTGTTTGTATGGTGGCTCTACGGGGCTTTCTTCGCTCTGGAAGCAGGTTCCGCTGTGGAGATGTATATAAATAGAAATTTCAACGGCATATTCAGAATCATATATGGTCTTATGTTCTCTCTTTCTGTGGCATTCATTCTCTTTGGTATGCTTAACTATATCCGGTACGTCCTTTCTTATATTTCATTCTCAGCAGCAATAGTAAGCATATTCTTCCTTGTTTTGGGCCTGATTATAGCAATGCTCTCTTCAATGGTTCACCGCTATTTTGCAGATAGGGGTGACATCACAAGTATTGTGCAGAGCGGAAAAAATACCTCTGAGAACAAATGAATCTGAAGGAGTGGTTCCCCCTTTACAGCGAGATTTGCAATAGCCTCTCCATTGATCCTGTATCAGATTTTATTGCTTCTGTAAGGTTATCCTCAATGATTGGCCCCAGGAATATAGATATCCCAGAGGAATTCAAGGACAGGGAAGTTTCCATATTCGGGCCATCCTTGAACATTCGCGAGGCGACTGGAAGAAATGACCTAACTATAGTAGCGGATTCTGGTATTGAAAAGTTTCTTTCCATTTACCGGAGGAATCCAGACATAATTGTAACAGATCTGGATGGTGGTATTCCATTGATAAAAAAGTGCAATGAAGAAGGGACATTTCTTTTTTTACATGTGCATGGAGACAACCAGCACCTGGTACGGGAATTTGTTCCAAGCCTGAATGCAAACTTTATCTGCACTACACAAAATTTTCCCTTGCACAACGTAATGAATTATTACGGTTTCACAGACGGGGATAGGGCTGTTTTTATATCAATGGCAATGAAGGCCTCATCTGTCACCATTCATGGCTTCGATTTTTGTTCGCCAGTGATAAAGCCATCGATTGATCTGGAGAGAAAAAAGAAAAAATTGAAAATTGCATCATCTCTGGTATCCATGGCGGACAGAGAGATGAAATCAAGTGGTCTTTCTGGCGTCAGGTTTTTCGATAATAATGTACGGGTGTGAATAGACTGGGACAAAATTGCATGCATCCTTGCGTAGACAGTGTTCCAGGTCCTTTCTATAACCAAGCATCCGCATTCTTCTGGCCCCTTTAGACTTTCTAACTTTATCAGCAACTTCCGAAAAATCCGGATTCTTTCCCTCTAGAAGGTCTCTTAGGTAACCAGCAAAGTAATTATCCTCATCAGCAGGCCCGTCTGGTCTGTTTGAAACAATGATAGAGACTGAATCCTCTGATGAAAGCTCCCTGACAACGGCGGATACGTTCACAAAAGAGCCCAGAATAATCTTTCCTGTGTTCTTTATTTTCTGAAGAACTAATGTACCATTGGTTGATGTGAATACAACGGTCTTTCCATTGAGGTCGGACTTTAAAATTTCATAAGGGGAATTGTTTAGGTGAAACCCCCTTATTCTAATCCCCCATCTTTCCCCAACCAGAACGGAATCGGTATGTTTCTCATGAAACTCCCTGGCGGCTCTAATAGAGTCAGTGGGGTAAACCATGGTTGCGCCTCCGAGAAAAATATATGGTATAGTTGTCGTGGATCTGAAGATATCCACAAGAACCTTTGTGGATTCAGGAAAATCGTCAGTCTTTCTCCCATCAATTATTTCTACATTCAACTCAAGCCTATATTGACGTTGAAATAAAATCTTGCCATCCCATTCAAAGGACACAACAAATAGAATGAATGGACCTTTCAGATAAAAAGGTTAAAAAGATGTTAATGATTCTGGATAACTTTAATGGTGTAAAATCATGGCACAATCAGTAGGCGCAATGGTAGAAGGAGGAAAAGCATCGTCTGGCCCGCCTCTTGGGCCGGCACTTGGCCCACTAGGTCTGAACCTTGCGCAGATCATAAAGGAGATAAATGAAAAGACAAAGGACTTTGCAGGAATGCAGGTTCCAATCACAGTAACTGTGGTGGATCCAGCCACAAAGAAGTATGAGATATCCGTTGGAATACCTCCAACTTCTGCACTTATAAAAAAGGAGATGGGTATAGAGAAGGGAGCATCAAAGAAGAAAGAGGCAGTTGCTGGCAACGCTACTCTCGAGCAGATAAAGAAGGTTGCACAGATGAAGGTTCAGAATATGCTGGCCAAGGATCTTAAGGCAGCTGTTCTTGAAGTTCTGGGTTCCTGCGTCTCTCTTGGCGTAAATGTTGAAGGAAAAGACCCCAAGGAGTTACAAAGGCTTATAAAGCAAGGAGAGATTTCGATTTAAGCCTGTAGGAGAGGCTTCGGTCTCGCTGGGACTACAGAGGTGCTAATTTTATGGCAAGCAAAGATCAGTTGGTAACATTGATAGACGATCTCAAGAAGAATTCCGGAGAGCGCAAATTTCTGGAGAGCCTGGAGATAGCTGTCAATATGAAAGAAATTGACCTCAGTGATCCGAAGAACAGGATCAACGAGGAGGTAATTCTGCCAAAGGGCAGAGGAAAAGAGCTTAAGGTTGCTCTTATAGGCACTGCTGAAATGCAGCAGAAGGGTAAGGATGGCACTAATCTGATTTATGGGCCTGAAGATATATCTAAATTTGCCGAGAATAAAAGGGAATTCAAGAAACTTGCCAATGGAATAGAATTCTTTGTGGCAGAATCAACTCTTATGGCCAATATAGGTAAGTCTCTTGGAACAGTTCTTGGTCCAAGAGGTAAGATACCAAAGCCTCTACCGCCAGGTCAGGACCCGAATCCGATGATTACTGCATTAAAACGAACTGTTAGGGCGAGGAGCAGGGACAGGAGGACATTCCACGTTCCCGTTGGGACCAAGGAAATGAGCTCCTCCGATCTGGCTGAAAACATCAGGGCGGTTGTAAAGAGGATTGTTGGAAGACTGGAAAAGGGGTATGGCAATCTTGATTCGGTCTACCTTAAACCAACAATGGGTAAAGCTGTAAAGATTGAACTGGAGATGATGGAATGAGAAGCCCGGCAGCCTGGAAGATACAGAGAGTTGACAGAATGGCCAGGGAGCTTCAGGAGAGCCCGGTCACAGCAGTTGTTAGCATTAAGGGTATACGGAACAATCAGCTTCAGAAGATAAGGAGCGACCTTAGAAACGATCTGAAAATAGAAGTTGTAAGGAACAGGCTATTCCTTAAGGCTCTTGAAAAGGTTAAAAAGGAAAACATTGGCAAACTTCAGGAATTTACTGAAGGCCAGCTTGCGGTTGTCACAACAAAATTCGACCCGTCAAAACTAAACAGAGTTCTGCAGGGGACAAAACAGAAGGCAGCAGCGAGAGGTGGAGAAATTGCCGAGGACGACATTGTCATTCCTGAAATGGCCACAAATTTTCCGCCTGGGCCAATGATTAGTGAATTTCAGAAAGCAGGACTCCAGACAGCAATTGAGAAAGGTAAGATTGTCATAAAAAAGGAAACCGTGTATGTCAAAAAAGGAGAGGCAATTCCTAAGGACAAGGCAAAAATCCTTGAAAAATTGGAGATCCTTCCTGTCACAGTAGGTCTGGATGTAATTGCAGCATACCAGGACGGGCTTATCTTTGATAGAGAGGCCATGTCCATAACCCTGGAACAGATAGTTGGTAACATTGCAGCAGCATTCTCCCAAGCCAAAGGTTTGGCTCTGGAGGCACTGTTCCTTGTACCTGCCATTGTACCGGATCTTATAGTCAAGGCCAGGCTCAATGCAGAGCAGTTAGCCCTTGAAACTGGATATGTGGACGCTTCCAATGTAGAATTATTTATACTGAAAGCTATTAGGGAAGCCACAGCTTTAAACAGCACCATATCCGGCGGGGAGGGTGAAGGCAAAGCACCTGACCGTGATAGCAAAAAGAAGGAAGAGGCAAAGAACGAGCCCCAGGAAAGTGACCAGGATCGTGTGTCTGAGGGACTGAGTTCATTGTTTGGATAAAAGGAGGGAACACAAATGGAATATATATATGGAGCACTGCTGCTACATTCAGCAGGAAAGGAAATAGACGAAGCTAATTTGCAGAAGGTAC
>JAJZZQ010000076.1 GCA_021797525.1 Thermoplasmata archaeon
TTTGGGAGACCCTTTGGGGAATAGTCATACCTCTGGTCTTCGGTGTAACCATACTGGTAACGAAGGCCTACACAGAGGGAATGATAATAATGATATTTGTTGGTGTTGTTTACTTCCTTGGATCCGTAGTCTTCACAAGGTACAGGCCACTTAAATTCCGCGGAGAGGGAGCACCATAAATAAAATAGTTCACCAAAATTTTTTATTATTTTTTTAAACTCTTACAATTAATCCTATTTTTAAATGCATAGGCTTGTTTAAATACAAAGTGTAGTTCGGGTGAATGGGTTCCTTTATAACACATTAGAGGTCATATTTTTCTTCAGCATTGAATTAAGATACACATATGACAGAAAATATTGGTAATGAAGAAAAATCTGGTGGCGAGGTAATATCAGAATACCTCAAAAAACAGGAGACTGAATTTTTATTTACATTGACTGGGCATACAATTCTTGGTCTGTACGATGCAATTTATGATACACCTATAAATCTGATATCAGTAAGGCACGAGCAGATAGCTGCTCATATGGGAGATGGGTATTTCAGGACAAGCCATAAACCAGGCGTAGTAGCAACACACGTCGGTCCTGGGCTATTGAACGCTGCAACTGGAGTGGCTACAGCCGCATTTGACTCTAGTGCAATGGTGGTAATATCTGGAGATGCCCCTTCACTGTATGAAGGAGCTGGACCTCATCAGGAAATGAATATGATTACTGATATGGCTCAATACCTCTCCTATTTGCCATTTTCAAAGAGAGTCTGGAAGGTATCACATATAGAGAATATTGAGAGAATTTTGGCACGTGCTTTTTCAATGGCGACCTCTGGGAGACCTGGGCCTGTGCTTGTAGATGTTCCCATGCAGATATTCAATCAGAAA
Source organism: Thermoplasmata archaeon (assembly GCA_021797525.1). Next base: position 887 of record JAJZZQ010000076.1, read on the forward strand.
ACCAAATACCATAATTTATTCAGGGAAATATATCGCCTTAACCGAAATAGAATCACGCCTACAGAAGATAAGATAGATAGTGCGATCAGCCTGATCCTGAACAGCGAAAAACCTCTCATTCTAGTAGGAGGAGGAGCAAGGATATCAGAGGCGGAACAGAGTTTACTTAATTTTACTGAAATACTCAACGCACCTGTTGTCTCCACTCTGAACGGAAAAGGAGTATTTTCGGAATTACATCCTAATTCCCTGGGATATCTGGGAGGTTGGGGTAATCCATCAGCAAATAAAGCTACAATTCAATCTGACCTGATAATAGCGCTTGGAACGAGATTTGGAGAAGTGAACTCAAGCTCATGGGTCAATGGATACAGTTTCGATTTCAATAAATCAAAGCTTCTGAGGATAGACATAGATGAAAGTGAATCAGCAAAAAATTACCCAGAGGATCTGTTCATCATTGGTGATATAAAGGCTACACTTGATTTGATAATCAAGAAACTTGCAAACAGAATAAGGAAAGGTCAAATAGCCGGGAAAACGTGGTTTGAAAAACACAAAACAGACCTCAACGAATATTTTGACAATTTTATGCGCATCAAGTCGGAAACTCCTTTTATCAGGCCTGATTTTATTATTAAGACCCTTCAGGAATATGTTAACACTGATTACTCCACATGTCTTGTAACTGATGTTGGATGGAGCAAGAATGGAATAGCCCAGTATCTGAAACTAAATAAACCGAAAAATTTTATCACACCAGGCGGCCTTGCGACCATGGGATTCTCGCCGCCAGCTTCCCTTGGTGCCAAACTTGGTGATGATACACTGAACGTTATATGTGTAGTAGGTGATGGTGGACTTACCTCGACAATTTCCTCCCTATTTACGGCAAAACAGTACAATATTGATGTTACGTTCCTGGTAATGAATAATTACAGTTTCGGGACCATTCAGGGACTCCAGAGAGGTTACTTCGACAAGAGATTCACGGGAACAGCCTTCTTTGATAAAAAACATGAAATGTATAATCCTGACTTTGTGGGCCTTGCTAGATCCACTGGAATTAAGGGAGCAAAGGTAGAGAAACCTTCTGAACTCCTCCCTACCTTAAAGGAATTCATAAATGATGGTGAACCTGGTCTCATAGAGGTACCAACCGAACTTCAGCCTGATGTTCCGATCACCGGTTACTGGTCTATAACTGACCTTTACAAAGGAAAACTTGCCTATATGTTCGATAATAAGGGGAATGCGATATGAAGGAGATTATGCCTTTAATAAATGGTAAATCTGAAAGAACGAAAAATAAATTCGCAACCTTAAATCCTGCCACCTTGGAACCCATTGCAGATGTTTTCATGGCAGATGACCAACAGATCAAGGACTCGGTTAACTCGGCGAATGTTGCTTTTGAAGAATGGAGCAAGCTAAATATTACAAAGAGGGCTGAGTACCTAAAAAGGGTTGCCGATCTTATTGACGGTGAGAGGAAAGAGATAGCAGTTCTAATTACACAGGAACAGGGTAAACCATACAAGGAGTCTTACAACGAGGTGAATAATGCTTACAAGGTTTTGTACTATTATTATGGGGAGGCCAGGAGGACTACCTCAACAGTGGTACAAAGTGAGCAGGATACCATATTTTCGGCGACTGTAAGAAGACCTCTGGGCATAGTATTTGTTGTAACTCCATTCAACTCACCTTTTTCGATACCATTCTGGAACATAGCACCAGCACTACTTCACGGAAATACCGTCATATTCAAACCCTCCTCAGTCACTGCTGCTGTAGGGGGAAAGATATCAGAGCTGTTCCAGAAGGCAGGATTGCCATCTGGGGTTTTAAATACCTTGCACGGAGAAGCTAGTAGGATATCTGAAATTATACTGAATGACGAGAGGTGCAAATTTCTGGCATTTACTGGTGGTAGCGAGGTTGGAAATAGGCTTTCTGAGATAAATGGAAAGTTCAGAAGAAGGCAGATTCTTGAACTTGGAGGAAAGGATCCGGCAATTGTGCTGTCTGATGCTGATATTGAACTTGCAGTGTCTAGTCTGTTATTTGCATCATTCAGTAATGCTGGTCAACGTTGTACAGCTGGTTCCAGAATACTTGTGGAACGCTCCGTTTATGATGTATTCTGTGAAAAATTCATAAATAGAGCGAGGAATATAAAAGTAGGTAATGGTATGGAAAAAGAAACAATGATGGGGCCGGTCGCTTCTCTCAAACAGTACAGAACAGTATCCTCATATATAACAGATGGGCATGAGAGGGGAATTGACCTCAAACTTGGCAAGAGGGAATACCCCACTAATCCTGACAAAGGGTACTTTATAGAACCAACTGTATTCAGTGACGTGGACAGAAAGGATCCCCTTTCTCAGGAGGAGATCTTTGGGCCTGTGGTGAGTCTTATACCTGTTGATGATCTTAATGATGCCATAGAAGTTGCTAACTGCACAGAATACGGACTTGTGTCTGCTATATATACAAAGGATCTGCAGGCAGCTTTCCGTTCAATAGATCAGATCGATGCAGGTGTAACCTTCGTAAATCAGGGACCTACGGGGATAGAATATTCTCTTCCATATCTGGGTACGAGAAAATCAGGTTTCGGAGAGGAGCTTGGTCTAACCTCCATAAACAATTATACAAAGACCAAATCAATTTATATTGATTATTCATATTCAAGAAGATCATTCTTCTGGTAAAAACTTCTCATAATTTAATCAATATTTTTAAAATGTCATTTCTCTTCATTGCAGGAATGAGCCATTTGTCTAGATCTTTGATTGACCCTTCATAATCCATAAGTACATCAAATCGTGAGAAGTTTTTGGTCATTATTTCTGCGGAGCTGATGAAATCTGCCTTATCGTAAATAATTGAACCATTGAGACTGAGTTCCTTTCTTATGATCACTGATTGAGATACACTATATTCGTATTCATCTAATCCAGTTATGATGACCTGTGAACCTGAAACGTGGGATTTAGCCATTTTGAGCCATACATCTACGGTTGCTGACCGGCCAACTGTATCGAGCAGATTCAGAGGTGGGGACGCGTGAATCTCCTTTGTTTGCTCAATGTCTCCGATATTAATAACCCTGAATCCCTTTGACTTTAGAAGGGAAACCTTTTCGGGGGAAGATTCCAGAATAATTGGTTCCGTGAAATTTAATATATCTGCAAGAATGTACGCTATAGTTCCAGTGCTACCGCCGCCAATGATAATTAGCTGCTTGGATCTGTCTTCAAACTTGGCGAGTGCTCTGCGCATTACAGCAACTGGCTCAATAAGTGCTGCATAACGCAATTCAAGCGAGTTATCTATCTTCAGTAGAAATTTAGATGGGAGATCAAAGACTTCGCTAAGTCCACCATTGGAATTAACGCCGATTGATATTTTATTCCTGCAGGTGTTTACATGGCCAGCTTTACAATCAGGACATTCTCCACAGAAATAATTTGGAAACACTACAACCTTGTCTCCTTTTCTAACCGATTTTCCTTGCATGTCCGAACCTTCTCCGTCAAGAACAAACCCAGATATTTCATGACCAAGTGAGATTGCTTCCTTTACCTTTCCTCTTCCACCAAAAACAATGTTCTTATCTGATCCGCATACGCCAATGAATTCAGGTTTGATCCTCACATAATCTTTCTCAATTTTTCCAGGTTCAAAAGTGACCTGTCTGAATCCGTTCAAATCATCAAAAAGTATTTTCCACATTACAATTCACCTGTATTTAAAAGTAAAGGGACTGGACCATTTCCCTCATTCTGTTATATGGTACCTGCCCTGAGGCTGATGAACCTACAAGATCAGCATAAACAAGATCTGAACCAAGAGAGACTGCGGCAACCCTTGTAATTCTTCCAAGTCTGCCCATGCCCATGATTGCCATTGGTTTCCTAAGAGATTTTCTGACCGAATATGTTGCCTCCAGCAGAGATAAAATATCGGCAGTTTCATTTATATAAGTAGCTATCTTCAGCATATCAGCACCCGATTTTGCCTCATCCCCAGCAATTTTTTCAAGTGTTCCTATGTCTGGAGTACCATTGAAATCATGATGTGAAACTATTACGCCTATGTTTCTGGAGTGAGCGTTTTCAATCAGCTCTTTAGATCTCAACTCGTTCTCCATTATGGTTGAAAGTTCTATATCAATAAAAGCTGGGTCGAATGAGATTGACCTTTCTAGATAATTCATACGTGCCTCAGATGACAATTTTACCTGACCACCTTCGATAGGAGATCTCATGGTAAAAACAAAGGGTATTCCTAATTGTTTCAGAAATCCCATACATTCATCCGGATTGAATCCGTATGATAAAAGAAAATCTGACCTGATCTCAACCAGATTCAAATCAGCCTTCCTTTCTGCAAGGATATTCTTGGTATTAACTGAGAAATCCAGAATAGGGACACAAATAACAGGGTCCTTCCCCAAGGCAATGAATTTATTTTTGAATTCTTGGGAAAGAGTTTCCCTAGCAATCCTTCTTTCATTCATCTATTCCACTGAATCAGTCCTTTGGCAATTCTCCAGGTGGTGTATATGTCCATAATAGGATCATTGTGTCTCTGCCAGTATTATAGTGCCTATGCATTACTCCCTTAGGTATGAACATATACTGCATGCTTTTGAAAGGTAGCGTCTCGTTATCACTTTCCACCACTCCACTGCCCTGAATGATGAAATCAATCTCCTCAGAATTGGGATGATTATGAAGAGAGGATGATTCACCCGGCTCAAAATATGTGATTCCGCTTACAAAGTACTCTGAGTTGCATTGGTCCCTGTCTATTGTCCGAAAAACCTTTCTCACCATACCCTTCTCGTCTCCCAGCCATATTTGCTTTCCGTCTTCGAACGGATCTAATACTCTCACTTTCATGTATTGTACATTTTTCCCGCTTTATTAAATAGTCCCTCTATAGTGTTAGAATATACTCTTAATTATACCGAAATCTTACTTTGAATATGACAGTGAGCCGAGCGGTGCTTAGACATAGGAATACTCACAGCTTTGCGGTGAAACAGAGAACCTATAATTTTCGATATTTACATTCATCTGAATTTTATCTCTTCTTTACTGACGTCCTTAAAGCTTTTAGTGAATTGCAGGTTGTATCAATATGAAAATTGCCAATTTTGAGCCATTTCCAACAATAAATATTAAAAGAGTTCGGATGTCAAAACGTACGTTGCTGATGTATGCAAATATAATGAAGTTTGAGACAAGGAAATAAAAGGGATGTTAGAATGTTTTTATGGAGAATTTATATGTTTTGCATTAGCTTCAGAGAGATGAGTTCTTTAGAATTGTTACACCAAAATCATAGCGGAAGGGGGTCATAAAGTTGGTACTAGTTCTTGAACTGGGGCACATAGTTGCTGGACCGTCTGCAGGGCTCATACTGTCTGATTTGGGTTACGATGTCGTGAAGATTGAGAAACCAGGTGAAGGGGATGTTTCGAGAAGGCTTACAAATCAAAGCTCAGGTTCATTTCCATATTACAACCGAAATAAACGAAGCATAGCGATTAACTTAAAGGATGAAAGGGGGAAGGATATTTTAGGGAAGTTATCAATGAAGGCAGATATTATCATAGATAACCTGAGTTACGGCACATTGGATAGGTTAGGTTTTTCCTATAGTGAACTCTCTAAAAATAATCCCGGGCTCATTTATCTTTCTCTCAAAGGATATGGGAAAGGACAGTACGAGAAGAGAAAGTCGCTTGATTATCCAATTGAAGTTCACAGTGGACTTGCATATATGACCGGCTTAACTGGCAGACCCATGAGAGTTGGTGCTTCACTTGTAGATATGGGTGCTGCAATGTTCGGAGTTATTGGTATATTGAATGCCCTAATGGAAAGGGAAAAGACTGGCATGGGAAAATATATCGATGTTGGTCTCTTTGAAACTGCCATGTTTTTCATGGGTCAACACATTTCCACTTATCAGATACTGAATAAACCTCTGAAACCTATAAATGAGGAAGGTTTTGCTTGGGGAATATATGATTTCTTTGAAACCAAGGACGGAGGGAAAATTTTCATTGCCGTCACTACAGATATGCAATGGAAGGAATTCAGCAAAGCTCTCGTACCAGAACTTAAAGATGACCCATCTCTCGACAGAAATGAAGGTCGTTACTCAAAAAGGAATACTTTAATTCCAATACTGGAAGAAAAGATAATGACCATTGACTCACAAGAACTTTTCAAAACTTTAGACCGGATCAATGTAAGCTATGCTACCCTCCATCGCCCTTGGGAACTTCTTGAAGATCCTCACGCAAGGCCAAAGATGTTTACAGAAAGATACAAAGGTAAGGATATCACGGTACCCGCAACACCCTTAGGTGGAAGATACATTAGGGACCCACCTGAACTTGGTGAAAATGATGAAGAAATATTGAAGTTCTTAGGATTCTCAGAAAATGAGATAGATGTCCTGAAAAGAGACAAAATCATCTGAGGAAAAATAGTTAGATACTTAAAATAATTCTGCGCTCAATCAGCATTTAACATATAACCGGTTTGATAGCAAATTATAATATGTTTTGACTATCCATTTCTATGATTACGGACGATACACTTAGGGAGGGTTTGCAAACTCCCGGATTCAGTTTTACAATTGATGAGAAATTGAAAATGGCAGAGATTCTTGGAAATTCTGGCATTACCAGAGCTCTGGTTTCATACCCGTCTGCACATATATCTGAGGAGGAGATAACCAGAAAGATAGTTGAGAGAAACTATTTCAAAGAGGTTTTCGGTCTTGGCAGAACATTGGAGCTTGATATTGACAAAATTTATTCAACTGGAGCGAATATTTCTTTACATCTTCCATTTACTTTGGAAGACATGGATAGCGTACTGAAAGCTGTAAGATATGCATCATCCAAGGGAAGGATAGTTGAGGTTGGCCTAGTTGATGTAACAAGGTTTACCGATAAGGAACTGATAAGTCTGGCAACTAAAGTTTCAGAAGCTGGTGCCGATGTCATTCAATTACCTGACACTAAGGGTCTAGCAACTCCTTTTAGAATGAGGAATATTGTGGAACTGGTAAAGAAGAATGTCAGTTCTATGCTCGAAGTGCATTGCCATAACGATAATGGTTCCTCCGTCGCCAATGCGCTTGCGGGAATAGAAGCAGGTGCAGATTATGTGGACTGCTCTATATTTGGAATTGGTGAACGGAATGGCATAACTGATCTAGCCTCTATTGTAAGCATATTGGAATTGGAGGGTCAAAAGACTGGGGTCAATATCAAATCTCTCCTCAAATGTTATGATTTTCTACATGACTTGATTCTGGAAAAAATTGGTCCATCACTCTTTGATGCTAACTTCCCTGTATTTGGAGAAAATACGTCTGTGCACACTGCCGGTACCCACGCAGCTTCCTCAAGGGTATTTACTGGAAGTAAATATTCAATCAACGTATACACAGGCAAACATATGATAAAAAATATCCTTAGAACTTTAAACATAGACATTCCTGATGATATGCTCACCAAATTGGTTGGAATGATCAAGGACATTTCAGTATCTACAGGAAAAAGCGTGAATGTGGAACAGATATCTAAAATGTGCAGAGAACTAATTGAGGACGAGAAAAGTATATCCTGAGCTGCTGTATGTTTAAACACCTCCGAAGAAATGTTATCGGGGGGGGGCGGATCTTCTAGTAATTTTCCTGACTGAATATTTGCATTCTAGTGACATACATTTCCGCTCTGCCCAGATGCAGACTCCATTTCGCATCTGACATATTCCCGACAGTTGAATTCAGCTGATCCCAACGTGTGGTGCGAGATTTTATAAGTATGAGAACGGAGAAATGTACAGTTAGAATAAACACAAATCCCTAACATTCTGAATATTTGTATGCATTGATTATCCTCCATGCAACGCTTGGCTTAAAATCTTTAGTCCAGTAAAGGAAAAGGTAGAATAGGATTGATTTTTCTCATCCCTGTATGGGTCTTAGGCTACCTCACTCAAAAAATAAAAAAAATTCTGAAAATAATAATGAAATGCTATTGCTCGCCAACACTACTTTCAAATGTTAACTAATTTTCCAAGATTCTTAGCATTCTCCACTACAATGATTGTTCCAAGATTTGAACTCTTCAAGTTATTGCCTTAATTCTTCATTCCGTAAATGAATACACAATAGTAATCCAATTGCAGATTAATGTAAAAGAAATAATCATATAAGTAAAAGGGATTTTAACCATGACACCGCTTGTTTGAAAAACGCTCACCAAGAAAGGCCATCAATCTAACAAATAGTGGTTTGATGTTTAAAAGGCTAAAGAAATATAATAAAGCAGAGAAAGCGTTCCAGAAAGCTCTGGAGATTGAACGGGAACAGATGGGTGATTCCCATCCTGACGTTGCAATTTCACTTAACAACCTGGGGATGCTCTACTTTGATATGGAACATTACAGCAGAGCGAGGATATTGCTTGAGGAGGCTATTAAAATAGCAGACAATATACCGGATAATGACAGCATTTCTCTGGCAACTTATCTTAACAACCTCGGTTCCCTTTATACTATCCAAGGCAACTATCAAAGGGCAGAACCTCTGCTTTTGAGGGCTTATGAGATTCATAGGAAAGTACTGGGAGATAACAATCCGGACGTCGCGACGGATCTTAATAACATTGGCTCTTTTTATTTGAATCAGAAAAAATATGATCTTGCTCAAAAATTCTTTTCTGATGCCCTTCAAATTGATCAGAAGATTTTCGGAACCTTACACATGGATGTTGCTATAAGATTGACAAATTTAGGTCTTCTCTTCGAAGAGCAGGGGTTATATGAAAAGGCTCTGGAATTTCTTAAAAAGGCCGTGGAAATATATGAAAAAATGAGACACACGGAACTAGAAATAGATAAGATTCAAGTGGCGATTGATAGGATAAACAAGCAAATAAGTCATTGATAATTCAAGATGACTTATTGTGATTTTGATTAATACTCCTTAACTAATACTTTACTGCTCAATTCTATATATGTATACAATTTTTAACAAGATTAGACCTGAAGTTCATATTGCTGTGTTTAGCTTTAACCTCTAACTCCCGCCAATTTACATAATTGGTATGACCAGCCCGTCAATTATGATCCTTGACTTCTTCGGTATCTCCGATATTTGCCATTCGTCGCCTACCTTGAGCCTGTTCACTCTTTTAAGGTGGACGAGCACATCACCGGGGGAATGTTTCCTCTGCATGCCCTTTAACTTCAGCATGGCATATATGCGGTAATGCATCATAAGTGCAATGAAGTTGATGAACATCCATCCCTGAAGCTGGTGATCGGCCCTCATGTATGAACGATCCGCATGTATTGTGTTCTTGAAAGTGTCGTATGATTGCTCTATTTCAGTTCTGGATTTTAGCATGTCATACACAATCTCCGCTGAAACTCTGAAACTGGTAATGACCGTTCATGTTCCCATCCTCTCCTTTGCTTTGCAAAGGTGGATTCCTTCACATTGGAATTGCGCCTGAGGAAGTCATTCTCCTCCTCAGCCCTCAAGAAATCGTTCCTGAACTTTAGGATGGAGTGTTTCCCGAGGAATACTTCCAGTAGAATGTGGGATGATCCTGGAACATGAAGTGCCTCTCACTTCCATGATCATATCTTATGATTCTGGAATTCATTTCAGCGGCATTTTGTATGATGTGCCCTGATCATCAAGGTTCCTGATGTTCCTTGCTGAATAGAAACCTGAATTAACCACAAGAAGAATGTTTAAGACCTTTGTTTCCTGCATTGTCATTTTCAGTGACGCAACATTGTTCACCGACCCAGGAAGCATGAGGAAATATGACGGTCTCTTCATGATCCAGTTAGTTAAGGAACAGCACCTGCACTTGCTGAAGGTACTAAACCATGCTGTTGTGGCCAAGTGTTGCCAATATGATGCCCTCGCTCATTTACAATGCGTGGGTGAGATCAACGGCAAGATACCTGTCATCCTTCATCATGGATTTCATGAAGCTGATCATTGTGTTCCTGTCCATTCCTATCCTGCGGATCATGTCACCAAGGGAATCAGGTAACAAATGTGCATCCTTCACCAATTCGAACAGGTATGATGTGGCATAGAGGGACTCAACGTTCTTCAGGGGTGAACTGTGCAGAAGGCGCATGCATGCGAATACAAATATCTCTCCATTCCGGAAAGTTATTTTTCAGCCCTTCAATGAGATCAGGGGACAGGTGATGCACGAGGGAATGATGCGCCGTATTACTTCACAGCAACCTGATCAAGCCTGCGCATGATCCTCTTTGCCCTAGGCTCAGTAAAACCATCAGGTGTGATCCTGCCAAGGAACTTGTCTGTTAGGGGCTATGCCCTCTTCTTCTGCTTATTCCAGATGCTGTGAACCCTGTACATGTAATAGAGAGTATCCCTCTTTCTCTGCTCAAGCGTTCCCTTTTTCTTGTACTTCATGTCCCAGTCAGAATAGTAAGTCATGTTATGTATAGACATAATATGTACCTCCATAGATCTTTGCATCAGACTCTGAGAATTAAAATATCTATCAAAGTATTTTGTTTAAAAATGCCGGAGTTAGAGGTTAATTGGTTGGAGAAGATTTACTAATATTGATATTGAGGTATTTAGTACCATATTGAAATGAGGTTAGTAGAGACAATGAGGGGGCGGATATGCTGCATTTGGCAATAGAACACAGAGCACCATTGGGTATAGGAATAATGAAATGAAAATAAAATGGAAAAGTTGTGACATCTAAGAAGCCAAAACCTCTACTAGGGAACCAAATCATTACCAAAATTCATTCGTTAAAAGAGATAATATTTTCCTCTCTGCATTTCTTATATGGTAAAGTACTGTAACCTTAGACAAATTCATCTGCTCGGATATTTCTGTTAAATTCATCCGCTTTGGCCATTCGAAATAACCTCCAGTATGAGCTAGTTTTAATGATTCGAGCTCCGCTTTTGTAAGTCCCATAGAACGCATAAGTTCTTTGCTGAGAAGTACCCCGCTTGTAACGCTTTCTCCTTGCTCAATCCTTCTATAATTATGCTCCACTATCCTGTTGGTTAAAGCAACCTTGTCCAGCGCTGTATCGATAAACTCCTGATCAAAGGAGAGAAAATGAAATGTCTCCATTCCGTCGTGGGCAATTATTGGGAACAATGGAACAGACATTGTGGACATGATGCCCCCCATGACTCCATGACCATCCTTGATTCCCTTGAAGTCGACGAACTTACCTCTTCTTGTAATTGTAAGATCTTTGAAATCCTTAAGAATGGATTTGTTCACCTTATTCTTGTTTCTAGGGACTGCTTCAGCGAGAAGAAAATTTTTACCTTTCCCAATAGGATAAACATAGGATGAGAAAATAGGGCTATCAAGCATTACAGCTGCAGTACTCAAACCACAGGAACTCTTTATTGAGAAGCTAACAAGGTACACAATATAAAAAGCATTATACTGAAGAATATAACCATTACGGTAAATGTGACTCTATGACAGAGTTGTCACTACTCTTCTTTTTCAATTTTGAGACCGGATCTTTTTCCCGGGAATTACTGAAATTGTGAATCCCGTGACATAATTATTTATGTGGAATTTTGCAGACAAATCTAAATATTAGGCAATTAGATAACTTTCTCCCAAGTGTTAACTAATAGATATTAATCCAAGGTTATCATGGATAATGCAACAACTCTTAATAATGACTTTTTCTCCAAT
>JAJZZQ010000042.1 GCA_021797525.1 Thermoplasmata archaeon
CAAAGTTCAGGATGATCTTCCCGGAAGGCAGGAAAGAGATGATAATTTACATAGGAACCCTTTCTGAGGATATTCATGAGATGACAGAGAAAGTTTCTAAAATTCTCAAGTCAAAGAAGATAAAATTCACGATCGAATACGACAGAATGCTACTCTATGAAATCAGGAAGAGAAGGAAGTAAATATTGCTAAAATTTTAAAAAAAGTAATTCACTTTTCACTGGTTATCCGTTAATCCATATAACTCCACAGGCATTAACCCAATCATTATATTTGAATGTGCAATACCTAAAGAATGGTCAGCAGGATTAAAGTTGTTAATGACGTGGGTGAGTTAGTTTCAATTTTTCATGCAGCTGACAGCGATGTTAAGAGGAGGCTATTGCTTGACCTTTCCACCTCTTGGGTAACCATGCCTATGATCGAGAGCAAATTCGGGGTTGAAGGTAAGAAAGGGCTGCTCTACCTTGATAAAATTAAACTCATAGAAAGCCAGTGGATCACTGGAGAGAATGGCCCGGAAAAGGCTTATCATACATATTACACGAGTGTCCAGATAAATCTGCTGGGGAGCATGAGTGAACTTGCAGACATCATTTATGCAACAACACTCTCTGAGGAGAAACTTCTTGAATATGAGGAGAAAATCAAAAACATGATCAAGGAACCTGATGGTGTCTTTCTTGGTGATGTAGTTGAAACCCTTGACATCTCACAGGCTCTTCTAAGGGGCATAGTGAAAAGGTCCAGCATACTTCAGATAAAGGGATACAAAATTGCCACAGTTGGCGGAATATGATAATAGTTTTTCAGGCAGACCAATATCTGTTCTGAGGATTAACCACAGACCTTTCAGGGACAAAAGGATAACAACACATGTCGCCCTGACGGCACGAGCCTTTGGAGCATCATCCATTCTGATCGATGAAAAGGATTCTGAACTGGAGGATGGTATCAGATCCATCGTCAAAAGATTCGGAGGCAGCTTTCACATTGAAACTGGCATAAATCCATGGAAAGCCATGAAGGCATTCGATGGAGTACTCGTTCATCTTACAATGTATGGCGTTCCCGTTGATGATGCAATTGACTCCGTTTTGAAAGATTCTGCAGGGAAACCTTTGATGGTAGTTGTGGGTGCAAGCAAGGTCCCTCCTGAAATTTACAGCAGATCCAACTTCAATATTTCCGTTACCAACCAGCCAATTAGCGAAGTATCAGCTCTTGCAATTTTTCTTGATCGAATAAATAAAGGGAAAGAGCTGAAATCAGAATTCAATGGAAAATTTCGTGTTATCCCACAGCCAAAGGGAAAAAAGATCCAGATCATCCCAGATGCAGAAGAGTCCATAAGAATCCTCAGAGATGAGGGTTCCCCTGATGGTCTTATTGACCACTGTCTTGCTGTTGAAAAGCTTGCATTGGCCATGGCTAATGGAACAGAGGCAGACATTTCCATAGTGACTGCTGCAGCAATCCTGCATGATATAGGCAAGACAAAGGTTCATGATATAACTCATGCCTATGTAGGCTCAGAAATATTGGCTGAAAGAAATATTGACAGCAGGATTGTAGAAGCTGTGAGGAAACATACAGGAGCTGGAATCACCAGAGAAGAGGCTCTTAAACTCTCCCTGCCTGACATGGATTTCATTCCCTCCACACTGGAAGAGATGATTGTTGCCCATGCTGACAATCTTGTCACCGGCAAAAAATATGTGCATATTGATGATGTTCTCCAGTCATACAGGAAGAAGGGGCTTGACCAACCTTCCATCCGTCTCCTGGAATTGCACAGAAAGTTAGGCCAGATTATAGGAACCGATCCAGACAGAATAGTCGATGAACTGAATAAAAACCAGTAAGGTTAAAATAAATTCCATGTTGAAATTAGCGTTTTGTATTTGAAATTGCTTATATCAAAGATTATTTCAATCATTTCATAAAAATGTTTATAGTATCTTGAGCAAAATGAAGTGTTCTACTACCGGAATATGCAAAAGTACTGCAGCTACAACAAGTGAAAGTATGTAGGACCATCCAAAACGCCTGTTGAAATTAAGGGCACCCCTGTGAAACCAGAGTGGCCATCCCACGAATCCTTCCGGTGGGGATTCAGGCCTTGGGGAGGAGAACCTTCTGATGCCCATTATTGCTGCAGGCACACTTACAAGAATAATCACAGATGTTGTTGGAAGAATGCTGAAAATAACAGATACAAAAACTGAAACATAGACAAGGGAGATGATCGCAATTCCTGCATCCCTGCTCACCTTTGTTCCCAGTATAACTGGCATTGTCCGAATCCTCTTGGAAGAATCGTATGCCTCCTGATCGATATGCTTTCCCCAGAGAATGGACATAACACCCAGACCATAGGGGATTCCAGCAATAACAGGAATCACTGAAAGGTGGCCGCTAATAACATAGAATCCTCCAGCAATCATCACAGGACCCCACGCAAGGAAACTGGCAATCTCCCCGAGGCCTATGGCCTTAAGTGGAGTTGGGGCGGCATCATAAAAGAAGAGCAATGCAACTCCAAGGCCAAAGAAGAGAAGAGTGTAAATTCCTACAGAAAGAGTGAAATAAGCAGCAATTATGATACCAATGACAAGAAGAACCATAAGGGATAATTTTGCCTCATGCCTTGTTATCACTCCATCAGCTATAGGGTGAATTGTATACATTCTCCTAGGTGAGTCTGGAGAATCGTCGCCACGAAAATACCCGAAATAGTCGTTGGAAAGGTTGCTGAGAGCATGTGCGTCTATGAACCCTATGAACAGTATTACAAATCGGATAGCATTAAATGATGAAAATAGATATGCCATTAGGCCCGCAATAATTGCAGCCTGAGCTGATATTACAAGGATTACACTCCTTGATGAAAAAAGGAACCTGGCTATAAAATCAGCATTCTGAGAGTTGTTCCTATCATAAAATCCTCTGAACGCACTGTACCAGAGGGCCAGCCTGCTCCTTCCCTGAGTACTTTTTTCCATGCTCCCATATAGTACCATTGGATATTAATCCAGTCTTGATTTTGGTCTAATCGGATATAATTCAATTACATTTTTTGATAATTCTGGGAAAAAGCGTTTTCAAGGCTACTTATATTTTTTATCCCAAGGACTATGTATGGACCACTATTGAGTTGAATGACCAGATTTTCCTTAGTTAGAGAAAGGACATCGGCAGCAGCCCTGTTTGAAAGGGTGAACTTACCCTCAATGACTGTTCTGGAATACTTCTTTTGTTTTCCATAATTGCCATTTTTATATATGAATATTTATTCAGGAAATCAGAATTTAAATCTTAGCTCATTCATTTTCGCTTTTTACAACTCTAATTCCGGAACATTAGTTCGAAGTGAGATGCAGTGCCACCTCAGTGAGGGTTCGAAGATTCCAAGCATTGTATGCTAACTTCTACAAACCCATAATTTAGAAGATTAACTGTTATCTAAAAAGTAAAGAGGCCACTTAAGCTCCCTCCCCATTTTAGGTTATCAATCTTCCAGATTACTAACAGAGTATTCACTATATCACAAATTCGCCAGGAATTCAGAGACGAGCCTATACCCCCTCTGCGCATAGATATCCTTTTCCTCTTTATCGATTGGCTCTAAAAACTCAGCATATAATAGTGAACCCTCTGATCTCTCGTTTGAAAACATTTTGCCCAATCTTGTCAATGATTCTTGGATCTGGGATTCACCTAAGAATGGCAAAAATTCATAGGCAATTTCCTTCACCCCCTTACCATAATGATCCAGCACTGAGACTATGTCATAAGCATCTTTGTGTTTATAACGTTCTCCCAGCGCTATACCCTTTGTTCCAATGCACCCAACTACATCAAGCATTTTAAAATCTACATCTGTCATGGCTCCATTAGGCATCTCACCTTTCATATGATGCCAGTAATTATGCTTTAAGCCCAATTCGACCCCTACCATAGTACGGGCCTTTAAATCAGCTTGGATTCCCCTATGACGATGTTCTCTTCCTTCGCTCCTTTGTTGAGGTGTTAAAAAATCCACTGTTATGTATCTCTCTACAGCATCCTTTCCCATAATTTTCCTTTCGAAAGTGAATAGTTTGCTGGGCACTTGATCCCATCCAGTTTCTCCTATTAGCTCAACAATTGTTTGGTATTCGTGATCATTTACAAGATCAGGGTCCACAACAAGGTCAATATCTATTGACCCCACATGTCTAAAAATATCGCCTTTGACCTTATGAGATTCCAATAGCAAGTAGGGAACCCAGCCACCAACCAGGACTATTGCCTCATTATATGGTCTGAGTATTCGCATCAGCTCAACGAGAGCACTCTTAGAAGCAACAATCAATTGATCTTCAAAAGCCGACGTAAAACGTTCTTTCAAGATTTTTCAACCCTCCCGATGTATTTTTCAAGAACTCTGTCGGCCTGTTCCTGACCACGTGCTGGATATGTGAATAGATCTACATACAGTTGGATGTCGCTGACTACTCTTGCTCCTCTGATCTCCCTTGAATCCATAAATACGCCTTCATCATAGGGTTCAAAAATCCTGACATTAGCTCCAGAAGTTGTTGGTCTTAGATCTAGTTTCCTCACTAGGGAATCTGTGTCTCCTGATACATACACCCACACATCGTTATACCTTACAAATGGTGATACCATTGAAGCTCCAGCCATTCCAGTGAATGCGTATTTTATATTCAGCTCATTTCCTGCATTTACGAAGTTTGATATTATCTGTTCCTGATTTTTTGCAAAGGAAAAAAAGGCATTAGATCTGCTTTTTTCAACTGACCAGTTAGATGCCCAATCCTGTAGGAGCCTTTTTGGGTCTTCTACCTTAATGCTCTTATCTTTTTCCCTTAAGACATAGCCTTTCTCTTCAAGATTGTTTATGACAAAGTAAACACCAGCCGGGCTCATTCTGCAAATACCTGCCAGACCTTTGATCGTCCAGCTCTTATTTGGAGAATTTAGAATTGCCCTAATTATACGTGTCGCTTTATTAGCAAATATACCTCGACTGAGACTTCTCTCTGTTTTCCTCTCAACGTTGCTTAGACGATCCACGAGAACTGAGCCAAATTTGAGATATACATCCCCTATTAAATCTATATAACCGATGTTTTCTGAGGCTAGAATTTCTCTTGACCTCTTACTGATGTAGGGGGCAACAAATACCGGGTATGTCCCTTTATTGATTCCGGATAATTTTTTGAGTCTATAAATGGAACTCTGAACTATTCTTGGTTCTCCACTGGATTTGACTTCAATAAGTAGATATTTCTTCAGGTTTCCAGTTCTAATTTTGACCATGACATCAGCGCGACCTAGTTTGTCTATTGGTACGTCTAATGATATGTCTTCTATCCTCATGTTTGGCAGTAGAATAGGTAGTTCCTCAGTAAATGTTGTGACTGTTTCCTGCTTATTCATTGAACGAAATTTAGTAGAATACATATTTTTACCAACTGGTAAATCGCATTATATTATTTAAATAAATGCTGATATCCTATTTAACTCTGACACTAAACCATTCCTAGTAGTGAAGTAGGGATTACATGTACATGTAATCCCTACTTCACAATAAACGAAATACTGCAAAAGAAATAATCAAGAAAAACAAGCAAATTATCACAATTAATTTACAATAACAAAAATAACAAAAAATAGAATACTACTAACAAGTTAGTAGTATATAGGAGGTAAAATCATCTTAGGATGTCAATAAGGATAGTGAAAGTAAGAGGAAGGAAATACGCTCAGGAAGTGGAATACCGATGGGATCCCGTTAAAAAGGTGGGCAAAACTATAGTGCTGAAACATTTGGGACCACTAAAACCATTGAACCCTGAAAGATACATTAATGCTAATTTAAACATCTCTACCTCCAAATACAGAAAAAGGGAAAGGAGAAAGAACAACCCCCCTATCAAGAAGAATATTGAAGAACTGAATAAATCATATTTACCTCCACTGACCCCTCCGTCCGATATAATTGCCACTGTTCTCAAATCTGTAAGAGAGTCGGAAGAGCTACTCAGCAGGAAGGATTTGTACAATCTAATTTCGCATAATATTCAAAGAAGGGCAGAGGATCCTCTAACCTTAAAGATGCATATAGGATTTGCTCTGACTATTCTATATAGGGAGGGAAAATTATCAAGAACAGGAAAGGGTAATCCCGGAGACCCCTATCTCTACTCATAAAGCTAATTCGTGGAATGCATCTCCACTTGACTCTATAATTAAACTTGTACGAATTCAGCATATGTCTACTTCTTTTTCAGTTAAACTAAACCCCAATTCATAAGAAAATGTCACAAGGGAAGTCAAATTAGAGAAAGAACTTAACATTAGATTTCAGGATGGATTATGGAGGCCTTTAGAAAAAAAATCGGTAAAGTTGGAATTGCATGTTAAGGGAACATAAAAAGTGTCTTGGATAGTAAGTCAGAACCAAGAAGTATCGGTTAGAATTATTGTATCTATTTTAGCGGTGTCGGTTTATACGGAAACATCTAAAAATAATTTTCCAAATGTCCTAACTGAAACGAAAATAATGCGGAATACACACCCTAGGTAATTATGCTCCGGTCGGGATTTGGACCCGAGTCGGGGGATTGAGAGTCCCTAATGCTTGACCGTGCTACACCACCGGAGCGCCAAGCCCTATTGTATCAGATCATTTATTTCTTTTTATCGGGAATTGAAAACCCATTAAAATTGTAAATAATAGATAAAAAAACTAATACTGGGCTTTCCCTGTTTATTCGACGTCAACTTCGAGAAAACCTTCATTGTCACGGACATTGAACAATCTGAGAGAAAGTTTGTCCTTTGGTGCGTTCGGGGCCACAAATGGCGGTTCCAGCATTTTTCCTGAGGAGAGGTCGAACTTTGCATCATGGCAGTAGCATTTTGCCGTCATATTATCTGCATCATACTGCCCGAGAATGCATTTAGCATGGGAACAGACAGCATCCATTGCATGATATCCATCCTTGGCCCTGGCAAGAAATATTGTCTCGTCCCCCACCTTAACTGCAAAATGCCCGCCAGCTTTATCTAAGGGCTTTTACTGAAACTATTTTTTCCAAGCCATTTGCCTGGATTAAGTTTCCGGATATAATCTTTAGATTATCCTAACACTGTAAACTAAAAATTTCTGTCCCTGTTTATGTTCTGGAGGATTTTAAAATTCAGACCGGCCAAAAAATCTTGGCAAGTTCTACAATCACTGCCATTATGATGCCTATGTAAATTATAAGTTTAGGGTCAAGGGCAGGCCCATTTATCTCCTCTTCATCGAAGTACCTAATCAGTCCTGCTCCTGACTGAAACCCCTGATTCTTCTTGTCCGCCACGATCAGTCATGACTTTCATTCATTTAATACTTATCGGGTAAATATTCAGTCCAGGCATGTCAGAAAGATTTTCCTATTATTCTGGCCCCATTCGCAATTTTAAGGGGGACAATTTCATCGCATAACCCTGACAGCCTTTCCTTAAGTGAAGTGTACTCTGACCTGTGTACTGGCACAAAGACGTTTGTGCCGCCCGTGACGATATATGAAGCCCAACTTTCCCTGCGGTATTGCTTCACCGTGTTTATAAGATCGGCCATTCCCCTGTTTATTATCTTAACACCAACGCTCTCTATCAATCTGTGGTACTCGTCAGTATCATGCATGGAAAGTTCGAAAATCTCCTGAATTTTGGACATTTTTGCAAGATTTTCCATTTCTACTGCCTTCTCTGCAGTTCTTTTGACCCTTGCTCCATATTCTGGACTCTTCACAATATTTGTGTGGATTGCATCGGAGGGTTTCCTTGTTTCGTTGAACCTGCATCCAAGGACTACAAAATCACTGAATGCCTCTGGAGATAGAATCTGTCTAGTGAAGCACCTGCTTCCCTGTCGTTCTGTAATTGTCAATCCCCCATACAGGCTTCTCCCGACACTTTCGGAAACTACTCTGAGGCGGTTCTCGAAACTTTCCATATCAATGTTACTGCCTGCAGGATTCATTTCTATCAGGGCCCTTCCAAGAGCTGCCGCGCCTGAATCTGAGCTTCCGCTTAGGATCCCTATGTTTTCTGAGTCAAAGCACAGGGAATTTCTTGCAGGGCTAAGGTTGAATCTTCCAAGAATACTGAGTGACATCTCCTTCATTACTGCAAATGGAGATCTGTACTCCTCTGAGTATTCCATTTTCTGCCTGTTAAAATAACCTACCGGCTCACCCTTAACAATGTAAATCATAGTTCTTGTCTCTATTTTGCTGATAAGGCCTGTATATGCAAGACCTGCCGAAGTATGAAGGGGTATTCTGTTTCTGCTGTCGGTTAGTCCGCCAAGGAGAATAGTTCCAAATGTGGGATATGCCACGGACTCAACAAATTCTAATGCGTCAGATTGCAACAGCCAAGTATTGAAGAACCGAATAAATGTTTTTGCAGTATCTAAGATGATTTCTCAATATACAGAATATGCAAGCAATTGGCATTCTATATTTGGTGATGTGAACCCTGCATATCCAACAATACATAGTTAGGAAAGGTTTTCAGGTAACTATTTAGAAAACTTCCATATCACTCTTCCCATGGAAATTGAAGACTCCCCCTTATTGAAGGAGATTGGCTTCCATACTACAGATGAACTTTTTGAAGATGTGCCCCAGAAAGTAAGGAAAAAAGAACTTAAGATCCCTAAAGGAATTTCTGAGTTTGAGCTTACCAGTCTGTCTGAGAAAATTTCTTTCATGAACAGAGCTTTCGAACACAATTTTCTCGGGAATGGAATATATGACAGAATTATCCCCTCTTCTGTTGATTCAATAATAGGGCGATCTGAATTCCTAACCTCATATACTCCCTATCAGGCCGAGATGTCTCAGGGAATGCTCCAGTCTCTTTTCGAATTTCAGAGCATTATATCCGATCTTACCGGAATGGATGTTACTAACTCTTCGATGTACGACGGCTTTACTGCCCTAGGGGAAGCGGCTAGGATGGCCTACAGGATCAATGAAGGTTCAGAGATACTTGTTCCGGAAACCATGTACAGGTCCAAGCTTAGTGTTCTGAAAAGCTACCTGACAGGCCTTAACATCCGCATAGTTCCGTATGGGATATCTCCAACTGACGGAACTATTGATCTTGAGTCACTTCAGGGAAAGGTCAAAGAAAACACTTCAGCAATAATTGCCGAGGAGCCCAGTTCCCTTGGAAATATTGACAGTAATGTAGCCAAGATTTCAGAAATTAAAAGAAAAGCCCTGCTGATCACATATTACGATCCAATTTCCCTGGGAGTACTGAAACCACCTGGTGAGATAGGTTCTGACATAAATGTTATGGAGGGACAGCAGCTCGGCCTTCACAGAAATCTTGGAGGGCCTCTTCTCGGTATCCTTTCATTCAGGAATGAATTCGCAAGAAAGTCCCCTGGGAGAATAATTGGCGAATCAAATGACACACATGGCAAGAGGGCTTTCGTAATGACTTTGCAGACAAGAGAGCAGCATATAAGGCGGTCAAAGGCCATGAGCAATATCTGCACAAACCAGGCACTGTTCGCATTGGCCGCAACTGCATATCTTGGCATCATGGGCCCATCAGGCCTCAGGAAAATTGCCCTGAAGACCATGGAGAACAGCCAGAAACTTGTCAAAATGATTTCCAGATCGAAAGCACTGAAAAGGGAGATAGAAGGGGTTCCATTTTCTGATGTTCTTCTTAAGTATAACGGAAATGGAGATCTTCAAAAGAAACTTGCAGATTCCGGCATTGCTGGCGGTCTGTCTGTGGAAAAACTTATTGAAAATCCGCACAGACAGCTGAGAGGAAGCATCTTTTTAAGCGTAACAGAGAAGACTAGAACTGAATCCCTGGAGAGTCTTGCAAAATCTCTGGAGGCGGTTCAATGACATACCATCAGGCAACTTATGATGAACCGCTGCTCTCTGAAATACACTCTGACAACAGGTATAAGGTTCCGGATGCGGATGAAAACATTATAAATCTCATACCGGAAGAATTAAGAACAGATAGGGTCAATCTTCCTGAAATCGCGGAATACGATGTTGTGAGACACTTCACCAGGCTTTCGCAGATGAATTACGGCGTTGATCTTGGCATTTATCCTCTCGGTTCATGCACTATGAAATTCAATCCCAAATTTGCTGACAGGATCGCATCTATGGAGAATTTTTCAGAGACTCACCCTCTGATTGGTGATTACAATATTCAGGGCTCACTCAGAGTTATGTATGAATTGCAGACCTATCTTTCGGAGCTTTCTGACATGGATGCTGTGACTCTTCAACCTCTTGCAGGGGCCCATGGAGAATACACAGGTATACTGATAATAAGGAAATATCACGAAAGCAGGGGAGAACTGGAAAAGAGAAGGGAGATAATTATCCCGGATTCTGCTCATGGGACAAACCCTGCATCTGCTGCCATGGCTGGATTTGATGTTGTGGAAATCCCATCCTCCCCGGATGGGACTGTTGATCTTGAAGCTCTTAAGGCAGCAGTATCAGAACGTACAGCGGCATTCATGATCACAAACCCGAATACACTTGGTCTATTTGAGAAGAGGATCATAGAAATTGCAGAGATTGTCCATAAATCTGGGGCATTGCTGTATTATGACGGTGCAAATTTCAATGCAATTATGGGCATCACTTCCCCGGGATTAATGGGCTTTGATGTTGTGCATTTCAACCTGCACAAGACATTTGCAACCCCCCATGGAGGAGGAGGGCCAGGTTCAGGGCCTGTAGGAGTTAAAAAATTCCTGAAGGAATTCCTTCCTGTACCAATGGTGGAGAAAACGCCTGAAGGAAAATATTTCCTGAATTTTGATCTTAAGAACACCATAGGAAAGGTTTCACCATATTATGGTGCATTCAGCACAATCCTTCGTGCCTGGGCATACATAACATACCACGGCTCTGATGGACTCACCGAGAATACAGTTCGTGCTGTGCTGAATACGAACTATCTGGTCAAGAGGCTGGAGGATAATTTCAAGATACCTTTTGGAAGGCTGAAGAAACATGAACTTGTCCTAACAACTGAAAATACAGGCAAGAGGGCACTTGATCTGGCAAAGTACCTTATAGATCTTGGCATACACGCACCCACTGTATACTTCCCTCTGAATGTTCATGAGGATATGATGATTGAACCAACTGAAACTGTCTCAAAAAGAGATCTGGATCAATTTGCCGATGCGCTCATAGCTGCTTCCAAACAGGATGAGGAATCCCTGAAAAACCATCCTGTCAACCTGAGCGTCGGGAGGATAGATGAGGTAAAGGCAGCCAGGCAGCTGAAGCTGCACTGGTAACCTAAGTCAGATCCTTTTTCCAGACAGTTACTTTTTCCAGCTCATCCCTGTCCACATCTGCCCCTGTTCCAGGATTGTCATTCGGCTTTATTTTCCCTCCTTCCATTGTGAACGGGTTCCGAACAATATCTCTGTGGAAATACCTTGAGTTGGGTGATGTATCGCCAGGATAATCTATAAGATCGTTGGATGCCATTGCAACATTGAACGCTCTGCCAATGCCTGTCTCGAGCATGCCCCCTACCCATACATGGCAGCCCTTTTCCCTTGCCTTTTTTGCAATTCTCACAGATTCTGTAAGGCCCCCAACTCTTCCAGGTTTTATGTTTATGACCTTGCAGGCTCCTATATCTATTGCCTTCCTTGCATCCTCCTCAGAAAGAATAGATTCATCCAGGCATATGGGAGTTTTGATATTTTTAGCCAGATAGGCATGGTCAACAATATCTGTGTGTTCGAGCGGCTGTTCCATGTAAACTAGGCCATACTCATCAAGGGACTTGAGTGTTTCCAGGTCAGTTATGCGATAATCTGTGTTCGCGTCAACACTCAGCGGAAAATCTCCTATGGCAGATCTGACTTTGGAAACCAGTTCCTGTTCCCTTCCCTTCTTTATCTTTATCTTTACTCTCAGATATCCAGAGTTTTTTGCATCAGATGCACGCTTTGCAACATTCTCCACAGAATCCATTCCTATAGATACGCCAACCAAAGCATAGCCCTTTGACTTTCCAAGTGCACGATGCAGAGGTATTTTTTCCGCCCTTGAATGGTAATCCCA
This sequence comes from Thermoplasmata archaeon, assembly GCA_021797525.1. Next base: position 12,156 of record JAJZZQ010000042.1, read on the forward strand.
GAGCAGCATCTCTAATGCGGCCTTGGCCATATTATGCCCCTTCACATCAGCGACAGATTCAATAAATTCGGAAGGTTCTGGAAGGTTTTTTACTCTTGATGCTAGGTAATCAGATATTATGTGAGACGCTGTTGTATTATCCTCATAACTGTAATGCGGATCCCTGTCCGTAACGCATTCGGAATAAGCAGATATTCCATCATGTTCCAGGTTGAGTATTAGAGCATTTCTGTGGCTCTCTCTCCCAAAGCTCGTCTCAAAAGGTGTGATCATTGGCATGGTGACCAGTCTCATCTGTAGTTTCATATGAAACAATATATGAATTAGGTTAAATGTGTTTTCATACTTTCAAAGAGATATTTATTCCTGACAACCATTACTGAATATGGAGATAATCC
>JAJZZQ010000062.1 GCA_021797525.1 Thermoplasmata archaeon
CTCCCTGAGACCGCCCATTTCTGTTCTCAATTTGGCCACATAAGTATCCTCGTCCTGGTCGAATTCTATATTGCAAATTAATTCCTGCATGAAAATAAACCTAAATCTGTAATAAACTGTCATTAAAAATCTTTGCTCAGGCATGTTCGGTATCCTGCGTCAAATAGGTGCAAGTGGAAGGGAAGGGCTGTCTGTATTGATGCTGGTTTTATGTCAGCAGAAATGTGAGTATCGGTCAACGTTTTAGTATTACAGAGAAATAAGGAGCGGTTAGGATTGCATTCCATGAAATGGTGTATGCAGGAGGCCCATCGATGAGCCATTTTGATCTTGAACTAGTGCTTCTCCTCATAATGGTAGCAATGGCACTGTCAATGGGCTATACAATAAGGCTCTCCTCATCCTCCAGTGATATTCTTCAGAGGCTTTTAGTATACATAATTCTCGCAATGATGAACAGCATGCTTCTTGCCCCGTTCATCTATCTGGCATTCCCGGGTTTGATATCAATTGACAGGGCAGTGGAACTGGCCCTTCTTATAATGGTAATTGAGATAGCCCCATTTCTGGTATCCTTCACTAATTCAATCTTCAAAAGCTCTGGCTTAAATCATAGAAGATTCCTTCTTGTCTTCCTTGCATTTTTTGTAATTTTTGATGAAGTCCTGATGAGCCTTGATTTCAACATTTTAATTTCTGGTGCAAATTATCTAAATGTTCTACATTCTGATCCCATTCGAGGCCTATTCCAGTCTATTTCGTCATACTGGTTTGTCTTTCCAATGTCCGTTGAAATGTTCTTCAGCATATTCCTGATGAGAAAATCATTCAAAAAAGCCCCTCTCATTATCCTGTCCACTCAGGCTGCAATAATGCTCTTTGCACCGACTGCAATAAACTACGCAGATTGGGCCTATGCTGCAGTCTTCATATCTGGATCAATAATGACCGGGTTCTTTGTCTTCGTTTTTGAGCACCTATACCGTGTGCAGGGTATAAAGGGAAGAATGGCCGATTATATCATCATGCTTCTTTTTGCATATACAATAATGATGTGCGGGGTCTTCCTATGGCAGGTGTATTCCAGCTATATTGTGTTCAGCGCCAGCATGATAATAGATATGACAGTCTACATAAGAGCTGCGGGTGACAGCGAGTACCTGAATTCAGGGAAGAAAGTTTACTGGCTGGCTAACAGGAACTGGTCATTTTTGTTTCTGGCAATGGTTTTCAGTGCCGAGTTCTTCATGGGGGCAGCGTTTGATGCTCAATATTATGGGGCAGGCAATCTTGTCTCCACGCTAGGGCTAGCTTCCATAGGAGGTGGCATCACTGGAGTGATTTCCTCATCCATTTATGATTTCTTCCGGTTATTTGCAGATATAAGCCTATCTTCATGGTTCCTTATAATGATGGGTATAGAGATGGGCTCTCTCGTTATTTTTAAGATAAGGAAGACAAGAGACCTGGAGACGAAGATAAGGCTTTCTTTTATGCTACTTGCGTACGCTGTTTATTCAATCTTAATTCCATCATTTGTTGTATCCAATGTCTCTGTTGTACCTTTTGTAGGCTGGACCATGGGAATAGGTTCAGGAGGAGGGCTGGCACCTGATCTGATCATACCTATGGTCCTGACATATGTGGTAAGCGGAATACTCTCAATATTGTTCGGGTCAAGGCAGTTATGCTCAACATTCTGCACTGCTCCTGTAATGTATCAGGGGACCTTCTATGATTCCATGAAGGGATTCAATAAATCCTCTTCCATGGCAAAATCTCTCACCATGAATGACAGATCTGGACGAATCACATACAGGATCGTTTCCATAACAGTTTATGCAATGATCATAGTAACAGGGATCATATCATGGCTTGATTACAATCACTATATGAACGTCACAATTTATGGGGCAGATCCTTTATACATGCTATACCTCTTTTTATTTGGATTTCTCTGGTATGCCGTCTTTATAACCATGCCCTATGTTGGATCATACGGGTGCATAAATACAGGATACTGCCACTGGGGCAATTTCAACAGGTTCATATCGAAATTCGGATTCTTCAAGCTGAAAGTCAGGGATCCTATTCAGTGCGTCAACTGCAAAACCAAAGATTGCACACTTGCCTGTCCTGTTGGGAATTATGGACAGGCCGGTTCTTTCATATCAAAGGGGGAGTACAAGGATTCGAGATGCGTAGGAATAGGAGACTGTGTCAATGCATGTCCATACGAGAATATATTTTACTATGACGTCAGGCACTTCATAAAAGAGAGGATGAAGAAAGGTTCCTGAGGATTATGCTGGCCCTGTACTGTAGGGATGTTTATCATGCTCTTTATTGAACCATCCCAGTACGACCAGGAAATAGAACAGCATGGAAACAACCATAGACACTGCAAAAATAATCCAGCTGATCCCAAACGGGTGCGTCACAACTATTGGTTCAGCAAGCCCTATTGCAGAAATGACAACAATGAAGATAAACCAGGTAACAAGGCTTCTTCCATGCTCCCCCATATTATTACGGTTTCTGTAAACATAACTGAAAATAATGTAAATTGCCAGAAGCATGAGAATGGAGTAGACAATAAGGAGAGGTATTATTGGCCCGGAACTTCCAAGCAGGGCTGGATCTGCTATTTGCATCAGCAGTATGGCAAGCATAATCCTTCTCTCCAGGCCATTTCCGGCGAAGGTGAGAATGAAGAAAAGCATCTCTGCAATCATGGGTGCAAGGAATATGAAATTCGTAATACTGAGCCCGAAAAAATCAGGTATCTGCAGGGTGCTTGACAGGCCACTTGTATAGTAGGCTAGAATTCTTAGAAAAAGTGCCATGGAAACCTCGTTCCAGACAAGTACGAGTGCCATCCCCATAGCCCTGTTCTTTGAAAGTACTGTAATTTTTGTCTTTATGCCTGTCAGAAAAATATAGACAAGTGCAACAGACATGAAAAGCATTGCTATGTTGAAGGCGAGAATTGAACCAAAGAATCCTCCTCCGCTGACGCTGTAATACAACAAGGCATCAAACATCCCACCCATCATATCCAGGCTGAGCAGTGATACAGCAAGCACCTTGATGGTGAAGTCAGCGGCATGGGTTCTCATGTATCTGATGACCCAGATAATAAAAGCGGTCATCAGGACCTCAGTGAGAATAACCCAGGGGGTGTTCAGCACAGGGAGAAATCACTTCATACTATTAGATTTTTTAAGCAAACCTGAATGCGATTACAATTTCTGTGTTTTTGTCTGCCATTTCAATAATGGTTGAAAACTTCCTCACCAGGCCTAAGGTGATTGCAAAGGCATTAAAGCGAGATGTTTGCTTACTTGGTGACATCAATGAGGATTCTACCCAGAGACCTTCTGTTCTGCATGTCACTGAAGGCATTATTAACCTCATCCAGTGAAACTGTTCTGTCACTGACTGCATGTATCTTCCCCTTTGATGTTAGGTCGAGGGCAGTTTCCACGTCTTTTCTAGTGGAGCTTATACTTCCTGAAATTGAATTTCCTTTCATAATTATCAGTCCAAGAGGCAACTGAACTGATTCCGGGTTGACGTTCCCAACAACAACCATTCGGCCCCCGCTTCTCAGGCTTCTTAGAGTTCTCTCAAATGTAGGCAGACCTACAGCTTCAAGGGCAAGGTGAACTCCATCATTGAATTTGCTCTTTATCTCCCTGTCAAAATTATCTGACGTTATTACTTCATCAGCTCCTATTTTCAGTAACGCCTCCCCCTTCCAGGGTGAAGAAGTCTTTGCAATAACGTAACCCCCAAGTGCCTTTGCAATCTGAATTGCATGAACACCCACACCTCCTCCTGCACCTGAGATGAGTATTCTCTGGCCTTCTTTAAGTCCACCAACTCTTCCGATTGCATTGTAAAGCATGCCTGTAACACATGCTGCTAGGGTTGCATCAGCATCAGGAATACCATCAGGAACGGGAACCAGGGATCTGGAACTAACAATAACACGCTCTCCATATGCACCATTTCTTGATTCTCCATAGGCCTCCTTGTGCGGGCACAGGTTCTCTTCTCCTCTTAGGCAGAATTCACACTTTCCGCATGGAGCATATATGAGGCTTGCCACTCTCTGGCCAATCTTGAATCCCTGGACGGATTCTCCGATGGACTCTATTACTCCGGAAATTTCATGGCCTGGAATGATGGGTAGCTTTACTCTGGGCAGAAATCCGTCTCTGGTGAGAATATCCCTGTAACAAATACCTGTAAGAGTCTGCCTCAGCACAACCTCATCTTTTTCTGGTTCTCTAAGTGGCACATCTTTAACGGCAAGTGGTTCCTTTATGGCGTTGAGAACTGCAGCTTTCATGATCTATGATCGTGTTCTAGGATAAATAAGAACCCAAGGTCTCAGAGATAAGGTCACTTAAATCACAGAGAAATCAAAAACTGAAGTTTCAATCTGTTATTTGTTATGAGGAGAGGCAAGTTTATCGTAAATCTTTAAAGAAATGATATGCCTGAAATTATCTAATAATATACATTGCAATCATGTATAATGTTCAGCCTTCGTTATTCCAGAATGTCGGCCCTCAAGGAAATTGGAATAAGCGGTCTTGAGGCCCTTCAGAAGTCTACAATCTCAGTGATTGGGATAGGGGCTACCGGCTCTTCTGCAGCTGACATTTTTGCCAGAAATGGTGCAGGCAAATTGAAGATGGCAGACCCAGACACCGTGGACATATCAAACCTGCACAGGCAGATTCTCTACTCCGAGGACGATGTGGGCAAACTTAAGGTTGATGCTGCAAGAAAGAAGATTGCAGCAATTAATAAGGGCCTGGTCGTAGAAACTTTCTCAGGCAAAATAGATGAAACTAACGTTGAAGGATTCTGTTCTGGTTCATCAATAATCATAGACGGTTCAGACAACATGGAAACCAGAAGGGTTCTTAACGCATTTTCTGCCAGATCGGGGATACCATGGATTTTCACATCCGCCATAGGCACAGTCGGGCAACTCAAGCTGATAGTACCCGGCAGATCAGCCTGTCTGCAATGCATAAAGGTAAGGTTCGATACACCCGATATGAGGTGCGAGGATGTTGGGGTTCTTGCTTCATCCCCTTATATGATAGGAAGCATAGCTTGGACTCTTGCTGTCAAATATCTCATAAGAGGAGAACTGAAGGACGAAATTATTTATCTGGACGCTTCTCTTCCTGAAATAGTGCACGTAAAAACTCAGAGAGATAAGGCATGCGAAGTGTGCGGTAATGTTTTATGAAGATAGAAGGCATAATTTTCGATCTGGATGGTACTATATTAAATTCCAGAATGCTCAGGGTGGATGCCTGGTTAAACGCTTTCGCAGATTTTGGGATACAGGTAAGCAAAGAGGAAATAGGGCCTCTCCTTGGACTCCCGGGAGTTGATCTGGCAGGGCGATATTCCAGTAAGGCCTTTGAAATAGAGGAGGCAGAAGAGAGATATTTCCGCAGCCATATAGGTGAACTTAAGTTCTATCCGGATGTGGAAGCCACAATTGATGCAATCAAGAAATCAGGGATCAGAACATCCATCGTTACATCCTCAAGGAGAAGGTTCGTGGAAATTCTTGGACTCCGTTTTTCCCCTGTTGTGACGATAGATGATGTTACAGTAGGGAAACCGGACCCTGAAGGATATGTAAAAGCTATGGAAATCATGGGTATTTCAGATCCGCACAAAATAATTGTCGTAGGAGATGCAATCAGTGATATGAAGCCGGCAGTGGAAATTGGTGCAATAGCTGTATTTATCAGACATGGTTCAAACAGCCAATGCAATATATGCAATTATTACATAGACGAGGTCTCCGAATGTCTCGGAGTCATCGCAGAGCTGGAAAAATCTGACAAAAATATAGGAAAGAAATCCTGACTGGCATCATTCCCTCATAAGAAGAACTTTTCTGATAGTGGTCTCTTTCTTAGAGTTCATGTTTTCTGGAGGGTTCAATGTTGTGAACACCACTTCCACTTCACCTGAAATCAGCCGCTGGAAAGACTCCTCATAAGTTAACCTGAGTGTTAGGGAATTTTTTATCTTTCTGGAAATATCTTCGATAATACCATAACTGGAAATAACATTCCAGGGTGAAAATTCATCAGTCACTGCAGAAATATTCCTGTTGTATTTTCCAGTTCTCCCGCTTGCAACTGAAAAAACAGGTCTGGATGATATTTCAATGCAGGAAAATTTAATCTTATTCTTCAAACCTGACAGCAGTTGTGATAGATATGGTTCATCCACCTCAATGACAACACCATCGACAGAGCCATTTCTGAATGCAGAAAAAGCATCGTCCGGAGACAATCTTCTGTGAGTATACTCAATCCCCTTATCCCTGAGCCATCCTGCAACTTCCATGTCAATCATTCCAGAGATAACCTTGCCACTGGTGCTGACCATTCCTGAGAATCTGAAAATCTCTACGGTTTCCCCTTCAGGAACAGGTGTGTCTCTTGGTGGAATAACAATATAACCATCTGTGTCAAGAAAGCGGCTCACAGATCCGGATAGTCCTTTCACTGGATATACAAGACACTCATTGCCGGTGCCCAGAACCTTCACAGGGATGAGATTTGTCTTCCTGCTGTCTACCCTGGTTACAATCCCAATTTTCCCGTGGATTTTATTGTATCTTTTATCGGATGAAATAAGTTTGAGGATAGGTTCCATGAATATGGAGAAGAACACCATCAGAGCAGATACAGGAAAACCGGGTAGCCCAATTATGAAATGGTCACCGTGCTGTCCAAATGCAGTGGGCATTCCCGGTTTGATCATTACTCCATGGAACAGCATTCCTGGCTCCAATTCAGAAATTACCCTGTAAACATAGTCATATTCTCCTGCCGAGCTTCCTCCGGATACAATTAGAATATGGTAATCACTCAAGTACTGCCTGAGTTTTCTATCTATCAGGCCTCTGTCATCCTCCAGAGTTCCCAGATAGTCTGCCCGTATCCCGGTAAAGGCATTCAGCAAGGCCTGAATTGTTGGGCCATTAGAATCGTATATTTTTGGTTCCGTGTAAGGGGCACCAGGCCTGATCAACTCAGTTCCAGTTGATACTATCCCGACTTTGAGTTTCTCGCTCACAGGAATGGTTTCGATTCCCAGGGCATTCATAACAGCAATATGCGGTATATCAATAACAGTACCTGCTTTTAGAATCAGTTCACCCTTAACAAGATCTCCTCCCCTGTGTGCAATGTTCTCTCCCTGTTCCGCCTCGCTGAATATTTTTACCTCATTTCCATTGTCTGTTGTTCTTTCAACCATTATAACTGAGTCAGCACCAAATGGAATCTTTGCACCAGTTGATATTCTCATAGCAGACATTCCGGCACTAAGTGAGGCGGGATTTTCCCCAATTCTGGATTCCCCTGTTAATCTAAGGACAACAGGACTATTTACTGAAGCACCCTTTGTATCGGATGATCTAACCGCGAATCCGTCCATTGTAGATCTGCTGAATGGAGGGTTGTCCAGGTTAGAAAAAACATCTTCTGAAATGATTCTTCCAAGAGATTCCTCCGTCTTTATAGTCTCAGTTCCTAGTTTAATGTGCAGGTGTTCATTCACTTTATGGCAAGCTTCCTGAAATTCAATTGGTTCCATCTATACCTCCCATCCATTCAATTTCACTGGAAAAATCTCCCCTTCCTTGATGGAATTTTTATCTGCCTCGGTCTGGATTATTCCATCTGATTCAAGAAGTGAAAGGAGGCCTGAACTCTTTACAGCTTCAAAATATGCCCCATCTTTTCCTTGAAAAATCTTAATCCTTCTGATCATTGTGGAATTTTTTCTTAACTCTATATGCTGTGACGCCTTTGCATATATGGTTCTCCTGACTGCATTGATCCCAAGGTATCTCTGAACGTATGCCTCAAATATGGTTTCAAAGGAAGTCAGGCCAGGACCAGGCAACCCCGAGATTGAGAATACAGGTTTTCTTCCAACCTCATAAAGCGTGATTGTCCTTCCTGGTCTCATGTTTATCCCCGCGAATATGGTCTTTCCAAATCCATTCATTGCTTCTGGCACAAGATCCTTCATACCAAGTGAGGTTCCACCAGTCACAACCGCAAGATCTGAAATAGAAATCTCTTTCATGATCATTGAACGGATGCATGCTGGGTCATCCGGGCAGATACCGGCTACTTTGAAATTAAGCCAGTTCCTCTTAAAATAATCAACAATAAGCCACTGGCTGGAATTTGCAATATGCCTTTCACTACCTTCCATCAGCTCATCTCCAGTTGAGATGACAGATACTTTGATAGGGTCAAGTACATTTATTTCAGTTACTCCAGAGGAGACGCAGGCACCAATTCTGAAGGAATTAAGAAGATCACCGGGAGACGCAATCTGAAGCCCGGCACTGATGTCCTCGCCCTTTAACCTCACATTCTTTCCACTTTCGATCTTTCTGCAGATCCTTATTGTATTACCCTGTCTCGTTACGTCTTCCGCCATGATTACAGAATCACAATCATCCGGAATTGGAGCTCCCGTGTAGACTTCGCAGCATGTCCCGGGTGGGACAGATCCGGTAAATTTTTTTCCAGCCTCTGAGATTCCCTTAACTGTTATCTCTCTAGTCTCACCTTCTCCGATATCATATGTGTCATGTGCCCTTATAGCATACCCATCCACAGCACTTACTGGCTGTTCTGGGACATCTTTTTCAGCGAATACCTTTTGGTTTGCGATGAGTCCAAAACAGTCCTCGATTTTTCTCTCTGTATTTGGAGGTTTAAGCCAGTTGACGGAGAGCATCCTCTGAACTGCTTCCTCAAGGGAAATGGAATCAGTAAAACCCAACATCCTCTTTCTTCCTGGTGTCACACTCATCTCCTTGATTCGTGGAGAATATGATCTATCTCCTTCAGGATTATTCCCTTCACCCCTAGCGAAGCGCCTGAAGGTGATCCGGGTAGGCAAAACACGGGCTTTCTGTGCACAAGAAAAGCTGAGGTGTTGGACATAATTGCAGATGTGCCGATCTGCTGGTATGAGAGAAGTGCAAAGAGTGTGCTGAAAGAGTGGATCTCCTTTTCAGCAATACTTCTGACGGTCTCAATTGTAACATCATGGGAAGTTATACCTGTTCCTCCAGAGATTATAAGGCAATCTGCTCGATCCAGGGCAGCCATCACAGCTTCCTTAATTGCATCTGGATCATCTTTTACGACCTCATAGTAAGTTATCTCATGGCCTGCTTCCCTGATGGATGAGTTTATCTCCTGGCCGGATGTGTCGTTTTCCTTGCTTCTTGTGCTGCTGCACACGATTACAGAGAATTTTGCCTTGAGGTTTTCTATCCTGTGTTCATGCATCCCCCTTCACCTTCAGTTCCACTTTGATATCCCTTATTACCGTGGAAGGATAATTTCCAGTTTCATCTTTCTCAAGATACTTCACCATGTCCCACACGGTCAGCAAACCGGAGGTAACTGCAGACAGTGCGTCCATTTCCACCCCGGTCTTCCAGCCTGCCGAAACCTCGCATGCCAGGCGGAATCCATTTTCCGTAAGTTCCGAAAACACACTGACACTCTCCAAAGGAATCTGGTGGCAATATGGAAGGCGCATCCAGGCCTCTTTCGCACCAAGTATTGCTGAAATTTTTGCGGATTCGAAAACGTCTCCCTTTTTTACAGTCCCATTGCGGATCTCCGCCAGTGTATCTGGTTTGAGCTCTATAAACCCTGAAGCCCTTGCATATCTCCTGACTATGTCCTTGCTGGAGATGTCTATCATGATAATCCATATAGCCTGACAAGATATAGAGATTCTCCGATGGAAAAAGGCAGTATGAGGGTAGTGATTCCAGTGAAGATGTCCGAACGCCTTCCTTTCAAACATTTTCTCACTCTGGGCGGCGTTTCTCTTTTGGAACTTGCAATCAGAAAGGCAGAAAAGGTTGGGGATCCTCTTGTGTTATCCAGGATGCCACTTCCAGTTCAATACGTTCATGATAGTAGCAGAAACATCGTAGAACTCATGAATATTTTATGCGAAGATGGGCAACCATTTATTTTACTGGCTCCTGACATGCCTTTCATCACAGAATCTGATATGGAATTATTGATCAGGGAATCTGACGGGCATACTCTGGTACCGATTTCACCTGATGGGACAATGGAGCCACTTTTTGCATTCTATTCAGGGAAAGTTCATTTCGAAGGAAATCTCTATTCCGGGCTGATAAGTGCCCATGTGAGTACCATTAATACTGAAAGATTTTCAGAACTTGCATTCTTTAATGTCAACACTCCAGAGGACTATTGGGAAGCAGTCCTATTGTATAGGGGAAGACATCCAAAATAAGCTAATCCCTCCAAATGGCCTTCCCTGTGACTGCAATGTCTTTTTTCCATATGGGTGTTTCACTCTTTATGCGGTCTATTATGAACTTGCAGGCGGAAAAAGCCTGTTCCCGATGTTCAGATGAGACGGAAACGATAACTGAATCCTCTGTAAGATCTATATCGCCTATCCTGTGGATTATTGAATAGTCTATAATGCCGAATCTATCCTTTGCTTCATCAGCTATCTGCTTTATTGACTTTTCGGCCATTTCCATGTATGCTTCATAATAAAGCCTTGAAACTTCAATATCTCCAGAGAATCTTCTTACTGTTCCCTGAAAAGTCACTATTGCTCCTGCCTCTGGAGACCTCAGCGAATTTATTACATCGGCAGGTTCGATCTTTTCCTTCTGAATTTGAATATTCATTCAGCATCCACCACTTACCATGGGGAATACTGCCACCTCGTCATTTTCTTTAAGTTCATCGTCCCCTGTGATATAATTCTGGTTAAGAGCGAAGAATATCTGTCTCCTTCCCTGCCATAATGCCGGTTTATCCTTCTTTAGATGTTCCTTCAGGTCAGAGACATGGCTTCCTTCAGGAAGTTCAAGCATCAGTCCATCCGTTCCGGCATCATCCTTCACTGACCCAAAAAACCTGACCTGAATCTTCAATTTCATCCTCCTTTTTCCAATAGGGCTCTCTCTTCTTCACGGAATTGAGAAATACGTCATCAAGTTTCCCATCGCTTTCATATTTCCTGATGTGGGTAAGAATATTGTCATAATTGTCCCCTCTCATCAGGCATGGCTTGAGATAACCCGTTGAGGTTACTCTCAATCTGGTGCAGTTATTGCAGAATTCTGCATTTCTCATGGGCTTAACGAATTCAACAATGGATTCACCGCTCTCAGCAGGTACATGATATCTTGGTCTCCTGTGCAGTTCATTAAATTCAACTCTTGCTGCCACCTTACGGACCCTCTCCTCTATAGGATCAAGCTTGAGGTGGTATTTCTGAAACTCCTCTGAATTCTCCATCTCTCTGGTGGTTTCAAATTCTATGAGTTGGAGGATAAACTTCTCCCTTGCAGAGAGATCAATCATCAGTGGTATCTGGTCAACGTTAACATCCTTTAAAACTACGAAGTTTATCTTTATAGGATCAAAACCTGCTTCCTTCGCAGCGCGAATTCCCTCCATAACCTGGTCTATTGAATCAGTCCCGGTGATGTACTGAAACCTTTCTCGATCAATTGAGTGTAGGGATATATTGACTCTGTCCAGCCCTGCTTCCTTGAGGTCCTTTGACATCCTTCTGAGCATTATCCCATTCGTGGTCATGGATATATTTCCCGTAATGTGCTTTCTTGTTCTCCTGATAATTTCAAGTATGTCCGGTCTGAGAGTGGGTTCACCGCCTGTGAATTTAACCTTGTTCACCCCCCATCTCTTTGCTGTGGCCACAATTCTTTCAATTTCAGCAGGAGTCATGGTCTCTGAGTGGACACCTGTGCCTTCCATATGACAGAAGAAGCACCCGAAATTACACACTGTGTTTACCTGGATTCGAAGGCTATGTACTGGCCTTCCATAATTGTCCACTGCCTGAGGCATGATCAATCAATGTCTATCGGTTAATTAAGTGTTTTGAATGGTAATTCTGCGATGGTTGGAATTCCATCGATGCAAGAAAAGATTAAATCCATGAGTCCATGATACAATATGCCCAGGCTATCTCAGGAATTATTCGGCCGGTTAATGAAATCAGCTATGTTTTCGCTCGTGGCATATGGTATTTATTTCCTTGCTATTTCTCTTCTAAGCACACATTCATTCTTTCTAAATTTCGCACAACATCCTATTCTTTACCCGTATGTTCCAAGGTCTGATAATGTAGGTCTATTCTTCGTCCCTTATATCCCTGTATTCACAGTAGCATTCTTTTTCTCACTAATTTATGGAATCAGGGTCATAACTTCTTCCGGAAAATTATTCTCCCCCGGAAAGGCCCTCTTATTCTCATTTCTAATGTCAGCAATCACAACGATTGTCAGTGTGGGTTTAGTATTTGGCTTTCAGGGAGTCTCCGCCGGAAATATATTGTTCGGAATTCCTTTTCACTTCAGTAATTTGAGGATCACTGAGTCATTTTATACAA